>JABZMB010000110.1 GCA_015256455.1 Solobacterium sp.
AAGAAGTGGGTGCTCGTGGTGCTATTGTAGCCGCAACAAATATCAAACCTGATATCGCGATTGCTTTGGATATGAGTCTTGCGACTGATATTCCAGGTGTTCCAGAATCTGAATACATCAACGTATTAGGTAAGGGAACTTCTATTAAGGTGATGGATAAACTTTCTACTTGTATCGGTGGTTTGATTGCCCATCCACAGCTTGTACGCGACTTAAAGAAAGTAGCGAAGGATAATCAAATTCCATACGCAATTGAAGCGTATGCGGCTGGTGCGACAGACGCTAGCTTTATGCAGACATTAAACGGTGGTATTATCGCTGGTGGTGTTCAGATTCCAATGCGTTATGTACATAGCTATGAAGTAGTCGATGTACGAGATGTCGTTGATACAGTTGAATTATTATATCGCTACATCCTTACACAAGCATAGGAGGTATTTACCTCCTTTTTTGATGATAACGATAGGAGAATTACATTGACTACGATATAATAAGCGATGTGAAAGAGGACGATTATGAAGTGGTTAAAAGACTGTTTGAATAAGAGATTTTTCAATATTCCAGTATATGGATACATCGCTGGAATCGGCATGTTTATACTACAGAGATATATGTATCTTTGGGCAAATGATATTAGTCTTGCCTTAGGGATAGGATGGCATACAACCAAGATTGCATGGTTGGATGATTTGATTCCACTGTATCTGCCATTTATTACGGTATATATCCTGTCTTATCTATTCTGGATTTATGGTCCAATGGCTGTTGCGAAAGATGGTACGAAGGACCATTTCAAAGATTTCTTGATTGGAATGTTTGTCGCATATTTGATTGGTGCGATTGTATTTACAGTCTATCCTACACGTATGGACCGTGTTGCAGAGAACCTTCTGAATGATAATCCTGGTGTGCTAAATCAAGCACTACAGTGGGTTTACAATATGGATGGTGGCCGCTATGGTACAAACCTAGCACCAAGTTACCATTGTTTGATTAGTACTTGTTGTTATATGGGTGTCGCAAAACGCTCTGAGTATGCAAAGTCCTATCGAATCTTCTCTGCAGTATTCTGCGTATTCATTTTTGCAAGTACAGTTTTATGTAAACAACATTATTTTATTGATATTCCAGCAGGAATCATCATTGGGTATATTGCAATGAAACTTGCAATGAAATACCATTGGGGAAAAGTTTTAACATTTTAAAGTAAAGAGGTAGTCATGAGTATATTAAACGTTGAACATTTATCACATAGTTTTGGAGATCGAATCATCTTTGATGACGTATCTTTTCGTCTTTTAAAAGGTGAACATATTGGTTTGATTGGCGCAAATGGTGAAGGTAAATCAACGTTTATGAAAATTGTGACAGGGCAACTCATTCCGGAAGAAGGTAAAGTGGAGTGGGCGAAACATGTCATCACTGGATATATGGATCAGACAGCTATCTTAACAAAAGGTAGTACGATACGTATGGTCTTACAAACTGCATTCGATGAACTTTTCGAAATGGAAAGTCGTATGAATCAACTCTATATGGATATGGCAGATGATTCCATCACTGAAGCACAGATGGATGAAATGATGAGTGAGGCAGGTTCATTGGCTGATGTACTCAATGCGCATGATTTCTATATGATTGATGCGAAGATTGATGAAGTATCACGTGCATTAGGTCTATATGATTTAGGATTGGATAGGGATGTTGCGGATTTATCAGGTGGACAACGTACAAAGGTCTTACTAGCGAAACTCTTACTCCAAAAGCCAGATATCTTACTCTTAGATGAACCTACAAACTATCTTGATGTAGAACATATCACATGGCTACAGAAGTATTTACAAGAATATGAGAATGCATTTATTTTGATTTCACATGATATTCCATTCTTAAATAGTGTCGTCAATATTATCTACCACATGGATAATAGTGCACTTACAAGATATGTAGGTGACTATGATAAGTTTATGGAAGTCTACGAAGTCCGCAAAGCACAAAAAGAAGCTGCCTATAATCGCCAACAAAAAGAAATTGCGGAGTTAAAGGACTTTGTGGCTAGAAACAAAGCACGTGTCTCTACACGTAACATGGCGATGTCCCGACAGAAGAAACTGGATAAGATGGAGATGATTGAAAAGACAATCGAAAAACCAAAGCCAGAATTCTCATTCCGTACAGCACGTACGCCAGGTCGAGTCATCTTTGAGACAAAACAACTTGTGATTGGTTATGATACACCACTTTCCAAGCCGCTTGATTTCCTTGTGGAAAGAAAAGAGAAGGTGATACTGAGTGGTGCGAATGGTATTGGTAAGACAACACTTTTAAAGAGTTTACTTGGTATCATTCCGCCATTGTCTGGTGTGATTGAAAAAGACCAATACTTAGAGATTGGATACTTTGAACAAGAAGTATTCGGTGATAATGATAAAACATGCTTGCAGGAAATTTGGGATACATTCCCAGCATGGA
>JABZMB010000111.1 GCA_015256455.1 Solobacterium sp.
ATGATTGATCCTCGTAATGAAGTATTAAGAACATTTAATTATTATGTAGGAAAAGGAAATATTACATTTGTAAAGTCGGTGGTTGATGAAGGCGGTATTCTTGCAAATCGTCAGATTAAAGATATATCTTTAGATAAACATTTAATCATTGCGAAAGTAATACGTGATGAGAAACCATTGGTTCCTAATGGAAGTCTTGTATTAAAGCCAAACGATATTATTGTTTGGAGTGGAGAAGAATATTTTGATCCAAATGGGCAAGATCTCATAGAATTTACGGTAACAGAACATCATGCATGGAATCATAAATATATCCGTGATTTGAATCTACCGGATAATAAGTTGATTATATCAATTAATCGAAATGATGAAATTATACCTGCAACAGGTAGTACGATGATTCAAACTGATGATCGAGTATTATTATTTAAAGGAAAGAATACAAAATAATAAAATGACTCGTATTTATCTTTAAACTGGAGATATGCGAGTCATTTATGATTGTGCTAAATATAATATTTTTCAATATGAATTCTATGAAAATGAGATGCGTTATTAAGACAAATCAATGGACTGATGGCTATATTTATGGGATAGTCTTTACGTAGGTAATATAGAAATTTATTTATTATCTTAACTTTAAGGAATTGGTCAGTCCAAAAATATTAAATTTTTATGACTAATGAATTTAAAATATGGAGAATAGTATGAAATTGAAATTAGAAAATATTAAATCCGAAAAAGCACACGAGTTAGCAAATTTAATCCGTTCATATAATCGAGCTAATAGAGAACCGTCAAAGAGTGAATCCCTTAACATTTATATAGAAGATGATTGTGGTAATCTAATTGCTGGAATTGTAGCGGAGACTTTTGGGTATTGGCTCGAGATTGAATATTTGTATGTAAGAGATGATGTTAGAAGACAAGGTCTAGGTTCAAAAATTCTGAAAATGGCAGAAATTGAATCATTCAATAGAGGGTGTAAGTATTCTTTTGTTAATACATTTCATTTTCAAGCACCAGAATTTTATGAAAAGCATGGTTATAAAGAGGTCTTTGCATTAAAAGAATATCCATATACAGGTAAGCGATACTACTATACAAAAGAGTTATGATTTGATAAGTAGATTATAAATTGGAACCGTGTAATGTAAGTACTAGGTATAATCATAAAAACAAAATAAAAAGATCTACTATTACCAGTAGATCGCTATTAAAATAAATCATTATTAACCTACTAACCACTACATGTTAAAACTATATATTAGTTAAAACTTATTCTACTAACTTAATTGTTTAGAAATACAACTTATAATCTTGAACGAATTATTCCGATTACGAGTAAGTGTAGGGGATAGAATAGGTAGAAAAACCATTTGTTGAAAGTAAATTTGTTACCTGGCTTTCCATTATACAAATAGGTGATTGGAATGAAAAGTATTACACCAATTTGCCAAACTTGAGAATACCATGAAATACCTTGTTGCATGCATACATATGCAGAATAACCTAGACTTAGAAAACTTATGCATGCATGACACAATGCTTGTAAGTCTTTATTTCCTTTATTTAGATAAAAGGATAGAGTAAATAGTGGTCCGAAGATAAACCAATCTGTGAAGGTTGCTATATATAAAATGCTGATTACGATTGGTATCGAAAGAATTCCTAAGCACTTATGGTGTTCTACAACTTCTAGAAGTAAGAAAGAGCAAGCTAATGTAAATAACATATTCCCAGTTGGAAACCATATACTGCCACTCATGTAGTAGGAGTAGGGAATTTGTGAAATACCCGCAAATATGATAAGTCGCAAGAAATACTTTTTACGATCTGAAGTATGTATAAAACCTTGTGCTAATGCAAAGCACATTGCTGGTGCTGCAATACGACCGATTAGTTTTAGAATAATATAGCCAATGGCATCTGGTGCAAATAATACAGATGCCATATGGTCAAGAATCATTGATAGTACTGCTAAATATTTGATCTTATGAATGTTCATTTTGTATTTTTCTTCTGATATACATTGTGAACAATATACTTACAAAAGATGTACCCAAGATGAGTGACCATGCAAGAGCATTGAATGAATCACTTGTCTTAACACTTTCTCCACGTTTATTTGGAGTAACTGTAGTATCTGTAGGGTTGGCAGGATCTTCTACAGCAGGTGTAACTAGTTTGGTATTTGTGATAGTTGTTGTTAAACCATCTGCAGAAACGACAGTCGTTGATTGATAGCCTTCAGGGATATTCACTTCTACAACGGACCATGTATAACTATCATCAAGCTGTTGCCAAGTGTATGTCCAAGCATTGGCATCATTTAGTTCTACTGGTGCACCATAAGGAGTACCATCTTGCAATAATTGAACTTCAACAGAAGATTCAGAACCATTTTCCCATAGTTTATTGACAGTGTGATTTACAAAGTGGATTGTT
>JABZMB010000044.1 GCA_015256455.1 Solobacterium sp.
TCTTTGACTTATGACTTAGATATAGACCCAATAAATCTAGGCCTCCTGCACTTGCACTATTGGTAAGTATCAATCCACATCCAACACCCCCTAATAGTCCAGCAATGACAATACATGCAAGTTTATCATCGAGGATTGGTGCAGTCGGGGCGATGATATATGTAAAGATAATTGTCTGTAAGGCAACTGATAGCACTGTTCCTACAACCATGCGTTTCTTCATCTTCTTTAAAGCGAGAAGAAAGAGTGGGATATTAAACGCAAGGTTGATAAGACCTGCAGTATCTACATTATTCACATTAGCAAAGAATAATGTTCTTAACATCTGGGCTGTACCAGGGACACCACCAGAGTACAGCTTTAAAGGTACTAAAAAGAAGTTAACTGATAATGCGTATAAGGATGATCCTATTAGGATAAGTAGGATATTTAGGGGTGTAACTTTCTTGGGTTTAACATAGATTTCTTGTGACATATGATGTTCCTCTTTTTTACTAACATAATCATAAAGAAAAAGATGGTATTTTCATACCATCCGAAGGGACAAATTTTAGTAATTTTCCTTCTTAACTTCGAAGAAGCTTTCCTTGTAGCTGCATAGTGGGCAAATCTTAGGAGCCTTCTTGGACTCAATTGTATAACCACAGATTTCGCACTGCCATACTACTGGCTCGTCCTTTTCGAATACTTGAGAGTTTAAGACATTTGCCTTTAACTTCTCGTATCTTTCTTCGTGTTCCTTTTCAACCTTAGCTACCATGTCCATCTGAGCTGCGATGCGTGTGAATCCTTCTTCACGAGCTTCTGCAGCCATTCTCTTGTACATGTCTGTCCACTCGTAGTTTTCACCATCAACACCCATCTGTAAGCATTCATGAGTTGTTGGGATAGCGCCACCGCATAATGCGATGAACCACTGCTTAGCGTGTTCCTGTTCGTTACGTGCTGTTTCTAAGAAGATGTTTGCGATTTGTTCGTAACCTTCTTCACGAGCCTTTTCAGCGAAGAAAGTGTACTTGTTGCGAGCCATTGACTCGCCAGCGAATGCATCATTTAAATTCTTTTCAGTTTTTGAACCCTTTAATTCCATTGCTTGTGTCCTCCTCATTTAGACAATCTTTGCAAATTCCCTCAAAAATAGTGACATGACTGAATACTTTTCCACCGGTGAATTTTTCTACCTTTTCATCTGGGCAAGAATCATAAGGCATTTCACCAAGGTCGATCATCTTTCCGCACTTTGTGCAACGTAAGTGATCGTGTGGAGCTGGATTACCATCATAGAAGTTGTAGCCTTCGCCTGTATACTTACGAATCACACCTTCTTGGACGAGAAGATTGAGATTACGATATACAGTTGCTAAACCAATGCCGGTCTCCTTTTGATCTAAAGCAGACTTAACTTCTTCCGCAGTCATATGCGTTCCAATTCCTTGGATAATATTTAATATTTCTTGTTTTTGATAAGTCTGTCTTCTTTTCATAATCACCACTTATTGAGAACTATTATCATTATAGAATGATTTATTTTGAATTCAACACCTTTGCTCAAAGAAGTTTGTGATTTTTTCGCATGTTAGAACTAACTAACCTGAAAATATTTCATTTTTAATGAAAGTTAGACACATTTTTATAATAAAAACGGCATTTTCAGCCGTTTTTAAGAGAGTGGATCCAGGATTGTGTAGCCTTCTTCCTTACATTGTTCAATAGTTTCTGCGTTTGCCACAATGCAAGATGTTGGTGCTTGTAACGCCTTTTCAAAGAGTTCTACATATCTTGCAAGATCTTCTCTTGTCATAGATAGGATTTTCTTGCGTGCAGTACATAAGTTTTCGTATGTAGTATTACGGAAGTAGCGAATATCTGCTAGACGTACTTTCGCAGCTGGTGATAGAAGTGGTTCTGCAGCAGCGATTGTACCGATGATATATCCAGCTAAATCAGTATGTTCATCCTCTGCAAGTTGCTTGATACGTTTGTACGTATTTCGGTAGACCTCGATAGAATGAAGAGGACTTGGGTCACGATAGGAGTATGCGGCAATATTTCCGTTTGGATTAGCACTAAAGCCTGTACCATACGCGTTACCTTTCACGCGAACTTCGGTCCATAAATAATCGTATGTCAATAGATGAGCGATTACCTGCAAGCATGGATCATATTCAAAGTCGAAGGATTTGATGTTAGTACCTGCAGCAGAGTAGGAGATACCTGCTGGAATTTGAAGTGCTTCTTTTGGTTCTTGTAAGAGTGGGTAGTGTACAACATTACCCTGTGCTTCAATGCGATTGATACCAGTGATGAATTCTTCTACAACATCTAAATGATCACCAGTTACACTCGCAATTAAACGATCCTTAGAGAATAATACTTCCTGATACATTTCAAACTCATTGATGACTTCATCAATTAGCTCATCGTAGTTATCTTCTAACTTCTTGCTAAATAATGCATTTTCATATCCGCCGATGTATTCACGGAATACACCTTCGGCACTATGGTGTGCAGATACACGACGCATTGCGAAGGAATGTCCATTCATGATGATGGATTGTCTTGCGCCCTCGTTACCTTGTTTGAGAATAGGTAAGATTTCTTCCTTTGTAAACTTTGTATCTTTAATTACTTCTAAGATCAGTGGGACAACCTTATCTACATTTCTTTCAAGTACAGAGCAGGATACCGCAAGGACTGGAATACATGCATCCGAACGGTTATCTGGTGAGTATACATCTGTAACAATATTTAAGGAACCTAGGTCCTTGCGTACAGCACGTTGTAACTCACGAACGGTCTTCTTTGTAGTTGGTAAGTTCATGAGTAAATCTGTAAATAAACCAACTGCTGGTAAATGTTTGATAGTAATTCCTGCAAGTGAGAAGTAGAAGAAGAGGTATACAATACCTGATTCTTGTGCAGGGTGAATAAGTGTCTTAACAGACTGCACTTTTTCAATTTGTAGTGGAAGGTCTTCTGGCTTTTCATCAATCTCTGAAAGATGAATCTTTGGTAAGGTAGCTAGCTGTTCCTTTGTGTCGGTAGATTGTTGCCAGAGGTCTAATGCCTTGTTTTGTTCGATATACTTTAGAACATTCTCTTTACTAGAAGCCTTAATATCTGCTAGACGTTTCTTTTCATCTGCGATACGCTCAGCTCCCATTGTTGTGGATGGCACGACAGTAAGAGAGTTTAGATGTTCCTCATCTAATAAGAAGGATGCTAAGAGTTCTTCAAAATATCCTTGTTCAATCTTTTCACGTAAGATATCAAATATCTTTCCATTAAATAGTGGTTCTGCTGGATCACCACCATATAACCAACTGTCCATTGCACGTTGTCCATACATTAAACCTGCAGGCTCATGACTTTCACGATAACGGAATTCCATCTGGTTGATTGTTGCGTGTAATTCTTCGTGGTCTAGTCCATTCTCTACAAGTTTGCTTGTGGTAGAGCGTAACGTTTCTCGGATTGCATCATACTTCTTAGCATCTGTGTTACGAATGGTTAAGACGAGCCATGGTTGTTGGATACCATCATATAAGTCTAAATCAACATCTTCACCAAGGTTGTTATCTAGGATAGCCTTCTTTAATGGTGATTCATTGTTGGCCACAAGTGTGGAAGAGAGTACAGACCATGCGATATTTTGTACATAAGAATCATATGTAGAAATAATCTTCGCAAAAGAGATATGAGAGCGATTTTCTGTAGGTTCATTTTCACTGACTTCGTAGGATATACGATTGTGTACAGCTGGTAGAACCTTCTGCATAGGAATTGCGAAATCCATTTCTTCCTTTTGATAATTAACAAAGTATTCTTCATGGATAAAGCGAAGTACTTCATCAATATCTAAGTTACCATCTACCCAAACACGAGCGTTGGATGGATGATAGAACTTTTGGTGTGTTTCAATAAATTGTTCGTATGTTAAATCTGTGATGTAACGTGGATCACCACCAGATACATACTTATAGCAGTTATCTGGGAATAACATACGATTAAGTTCATCTACGATTGTTTCATCAACAGAGGAGAAGGCACCCTTCATCTCGTTTAGCACAACACCACTATATTCCATCTCTTCATTTACATCATGAATCTGATAATGCCAACCTTCTTGTAAGAAGATATTTGGGTTTGTGTAGATTGCTGGTTGGAATACCGCATCCATATATACAGAAATAAGGTTCATATAGTCTTTGTTGTTGCGGCTACTTACCGGATACATTGTCTTATCTGGATAAGTAAATGCATTTAAGAATGTTTGTAAACTACTCTTTAATAGTTCTACAAACGGTTCACGTACAGGATATTTCTTTGAACCATTTAAAACACTGTGTTCTAGAATGTGGAAAACACCTGTATCGTTATCAGGAATTGTTTTAAAAGTAATCGCAAAAGTCTTGTTGTTGTCATCACGTTTTAGCCAGCAGAGTTCTGCATTTGTTTGTTCGTGACGGAACATATATAAAGTTCCTTTTGCGTCTTCAATATCTTTGATTTGTTCAAGGACAAATCCATGTAGCTTGTTGTTTAGTTCTAAATTCATAGTGAACCTCCATACCCGTTAATCATACATCATTATTGTATAGAATCAGAAAAAAAGATGCTCGTAAGCATCTTTAGTCAATAATTTGGTTGATGACGATTTCTGCACGTCCTAGGTTGATATGATCTCCCTCGTGGATACGAGCCTTACCAAGTGGTGGTAGTTTAATTCCATTTAGATATGTTCCATTATGTTCAGAAACATCTGCTAAATAGAATGTATCACTTTCAATCAATATGCGTGCATGTTTGCGGCTGATTGCTGGTTCGTTGATAACAAGGTCACAACTTGTGGCTTCACGACCAATCAAGCATGGCAGTTTACTGATTGTATAATCTTTTGCTTGCCCTGCTACTTTGATAGTAACAAGAATCTTAGGATCAGCTTCATCTAAGTTTGTTGTAGAGAAGATTTCTTCAAATAATGTTGCGGAATCATCATTATTCTTTTCACGAATTGGTGTATCCAAGGAATCGACCTTTATTGGAGCGATTGATGGAGAAACTGGCATTACAGGTCTTTCTAAATCGGTAAGAACTGTTGTCGCAGCAAGCGCATCTTCTTCATTTTGCTTTGGTTGTTGTACTGGTTCTGGTTTTGGAGTGACTGGTGTAGCTTGCACAACTTTCTTAGCCTGTGTATTTTTTGTTGTACTAATATCATTTCCATCCGCATCTACATAATATGTATTTTTCTTAAATGCCAAATAGATAACGGCTAGAAGTAGAACAACGTTTGTGCCTACTAGGCCCATGATAATCAATTTGACAATTGTTGGATCACTTAACATAAATTACTCCTCTTATTAATATCGTTAACCTTATAATACAACAAACCTTACATTTTTTCACGTTCACTTACATCGTGTGTAATTTCAACGATTGGAGATGGTCGTGATAATTGGGTTTCTGCGTAGATATCCTCTTCTGTTGGTGGAACGATAGGAATATCATTCTTGGACTCTAAGCGAATCGTGCGGTATACGACGATATCTAGGATTGCAACGAAGATAAAGAAGAAGATTAGTCCAATATCGGATTCTACCATCAGAGTTGCGTCAAAGATTGTATGCAGTAATACCGCAAATGCATACGCTGCTTTTAGATTGAGTGCCTTTGCGTCTGGGTTATTGACAGCTTCAGATACTTTAGCGTGACCGTAGTATAAGCCCATGTATACCGCAAAGCTCATGTGTCCTGGAATTGTGAGAAGTGCACGCTGTAAAGCAACACCTGTTCCATAATTAAATACATAGAAGACGTTTTCTAATGCCGCAAATCCAAGTGATACAAATACAGCGTATACAATACCATCAAAGCGATAATTGAATGCTTTGTCTTTCCATGTGAATCGATAGAGGAAGAAGAACTTTGCGCCTTCTTCGATGAGTCCAACAAAGATTGCGGTTAGGATACCGTAATTGACTTGTGTAGCAGTTACTACATTTTCCAAAAGATAATAGACAACCTGTTCGGAAATCATCTCTAATATGATTGCGACTGGTACAGAAAGTAGACCACCAATAATACACTTTAGTAATAAGAGTGGTGGTTCTTTTTCTTTATCATCATTGCGATAGATATAAATCATGAAGAAGATTGCAGGGAAAATCGCAATCACAAGATAGAACAGTGTTTGTTCTAAGGGTAATTGTCCGTATTGATTTAACATTCGTTAACACACACCTTTCTGATCAGTTTTTCCATGAACTAAATCATAGATCTGATTTTTTGAGATACCTGTCTGTTTGGCAACTTCTTTGATTGCGGCACTTGTGGACATTCCACTTTCAATAGAAGTATTTACCATATTGAGAATCTGCCCCATATCGATATCTTTTTCGTAGTCATCTTGATTGCCTTCAATCACAACGACCATTTCACCTTTTAATTCTGAGGCAATAGGCAGAATCTCAGAAATTGTACCACGGATGAACTCTTCATGTACTTTTGTTAATTCACGAGCAATACAGATATGACGATCGCCCAATACATCTAAGCAACTTTGCAGCATCTTCTCAATGCGATGCGGTGCTTCATACATAATGAGTGTCATTGGATATGAATGGTACAGACGCAGTTTCTTAACACAATCATGTGTAGAAGGTGGTAAGAAACCAATGAAGATAAATGGCTGTGCAATTAATCCTGACGCAACGAGTGCATTCAAGAAAGCACTACAGCCTGAAATTGGCACAACATTATATCCAAGCGCTGTCACTTCACTGACAACTCTTTGTCCTGGATCATTAATTAATGGATATCCAGCATCAGAGATTAAGGCAACGTTATTTCCTTGTGATAGTAAGTTGATAATGCCTTTTGTACTGGATGCTTCATTAAAGTTCTGATAAGCAATCAATCGTTTTGAAATACCAAAATGCTTTAGTAACTGTCCACTATTACGGGTATCTTCACATGCGATTACATCGACACTATTTAAGATATCGATAGCACGTGGAGTCATCTCATTGAGATTTCCAATTGGTGTAGGTACTAAATAGAGTGTTGGTTTTTCATTTTCGAAGGATTTTTGGCGGTTCATGCGTTATCGCCCTCATCTTTTTTCTTGCGTCCAAATGTACGCACAGTTACATTCTTACGGTCAGCAGTATTCTTATCCACATTTGGACGTGGCTGACTCTGCTTATTGGAATGATTTCTGTTTGTTTTTTTATTGTTGTTATTTGGACGATTATTCTGTGGTTTAGATGACTCAACCTTAACTGTTGGTAAGTCTGTGGATACATGTACAGCCTTATCCTTTGCAACTGGGGCAGCAACACCTTCATGAACAGTTGTACGATGTACTGGTTTATCATTCTTCTGGTTGTTATTTTGTTGAACAAAGCCCTTACGTGGGATAGCTTTCTCGCGTAAGTTTTCCAGGGAAATAAAGAGTACTTGTTCGCGGTTTTCTAACTTCGCTTCCTGCTTCATGACATTCATGTTTGTAAGACGATAAATCATACCGTCATATTCAACTTGAGAACCCATCTTAGGTAGTCCAGCTGTGAGTTCCTTATAGTCATTTTCCTCATACTTTAAGCAGCACATTAACTTACCGCACATACCGGAGAGTTTCTCTACGTTTAGGGCAAGCTGTTGAGTCTTAGCCATATTAATAGAAATGACATCAAAGTGATTCTTGAATCGGCTGCAACATGTCTCCATACCGCACATACCGATACCTCCGACCATCTTAGCCTTATCACGTTCACCAATCTGACGTAATTCAATACGGCAGTGTAGACGTGTTCCTAGAACCTTTAAAAGCTCGCGGAAATCGACACGTTGATCAGCGAGATATACAAATAGAACCTTTGAGCGATCAAGAGTATATTGCGCACTCATTAGATTCATATCGAGATTTAAACTTTGAATTTCTTCGTTACAGATACGATACGCTTCACTTTCCGCAATGGCATTTTCAGCGTACATCTTTTGGTCTTTCTCTGTAGCGATACGAATAATTGGTTTTGTTGGCATATGTAGATTGTATCTTTCGATACATAAAGCATCTGCATCTACCTCACCCATTTCAATTCCTTGTGCTGTTTCTACAACAACCCAGCTTCCTTTTTTGATATCTGCAGTATCGCAGCCAAAAGAGTACGGTTTTGTAGCATTCTTAAATCGTACAGCGACGGAATAGTCATATTTCACTGTCGGTTGTTCCTGTTCTTGGTGCATATGACAACCACATGAACCGTGTTCACATTCCATGTTCATGGTTGAATTCCTCCAATCTATAGAAGGTTTGATCCATTAATAGATTTAAATCAATAAATCGATTAATCTTATCTTTCTGTTCTTGTAAGATAATGATCAATTCTCCATAATCTTTTTGTTTGTGTAATTCTTGTTGTAATAATTCTTTGTACCAATGTGGTCCTTCAATATGTTTGCATACAACATCGTGAGCAAATAATGACATCAAATCGAAGAAGCCATTGAGTAACAAAATATTTTCTTTCTTAGCTTTTGCACTGTCTTTTTCGCTTGAACGGTAGGAGATATCATAATCTACTAATAGTTCTTCGCGACTTCCTTCAAGATTAAAGTATTGTTTAAACATCATCTTGCAGGTTTCAAAGATAGAACTGTCCGCAAATTCCTTCATTTGGTTGATATCTTTTACAAGATGAGAGATGAAGTAAGCATCTACATCTTGTACGCCAACTTCTTTCGCTTTGGAAAGTAGATACTCTTTAGAAAGTGGAGAGAAGGGAATTAACGTACAGCGTGAAACGATCGTTGGTAAGATACGGTCGATATTGTCGGTTGTAAGAATTGCGACAACACCAGATGCAGGTTCTTCCAAAAATTTCAACATACTGTTTTGTGCAGAGATACTTGCGTTCTCTACGTTTTCTAGAATGTATACACGAGATCCATCCCCATCTTCTAATGCAGTCTTAGAGAATTTCTCTTGGATTGCGTCTACATCATCTTTAGAGATAGCACTCTTAGAGCCATCTAATAAAACCATGTCTGCATACAAGCCCTCATCCACACGACGACATGTATTGCATTCTTCACAAGCAACTCCTTGGTGCCGCTTACAAAAGATACTCTTTGCGAATAAAAGAGCAGCTTCGTGTTTTAGGGTTCCATGAGGACCGGATAAAAGATAAGCATTCGCAACTCTATGATTCATGCATGCATTTTCTAATGCATGATAAAACAGAGGTTGTTGTTGCTGTAACTCATCCTTGCGCATCTAATAATCCTTTCACAATTTCATAGGACTTTTGAATCACGGTATCGACATCTGCAGTCGCATCGACGATAATCATACGATCAGCGTACTTATCAATAACCTTTTGATAACCTTCATGAACACGCTCGTGGAATTCGATACTTTCTTGGTCAAGTCGATCTAATACTTCTCTTCCTCTACGGATGCGCTTTAAACCTGTTTCCGCATCAATCTGTAGGAAGATTGTCTTATCAGGCATGTGGTTTTCAATCGCAAATTGGTTGATTTCATAAACTTCATCCATACCAATCTCACGACCGCAACCTTGATATGCTAAGGAACTATCCACAAAGCGGTCACTGATGACATGTATACCTTGTTCAAGAACAGGTAAAACCTTATCCACAAGATGCTGTCTTCTACTTGCAGCATAGAGTAACGCTTCTGTTCTAGCATCCATCTCTGTATTCTTAGGGTCTAAGATTACATGGCGAATCTGTTCGGCAATATTGGAACCGCCTGGTTCTCTTGTATAACGTACCTGATAGCCATCTGCTTCTAGCATCTTTGTAACGGCAGTACTTACGGTTGTCTTGCCGCTTCCATCAGGTCCTTCAAATGTAATAAATAATCCAGTTTTCATAACCTTTATTATACCATTCTTCTACTGCCCTGCATATACGCTCAACAGGGCAGAAAAATGAAAAAGTCGCCAATAAAGCGACTATTTGCTACTTTCGACGTAGTTTAAGTGCAATTTCTGTTCCATTCTTTGAACTTTGTACAACATATACATCACCACCATGTTGACGGGCAATCTCTTTTACAAGGGCCAGTCCTAGTCCAGCACCACCCATATCACGGCTGCGTGATTTATCTATTCTAAAAAATGGTTCAAAGATATGTTGCCAATCTTCTTGCTTGATACCAGGACCATTATCACGAATGATTACGCTAGCATATTCACTGTCTTCCTTGATGGATACAGTTACTTTTCCACCGGTATTGTTATACTTGATGGCATTTTCTACAAGATTATAGATTGCGCGATAGACGAGAGTATCATTGCCAATGATTTCGGCAGTCCCTGGATTTTGAGAGATTGTAATATCCTTTTTATCGGCGAGGGCCGTTAAATCACAAATCACTTCTTCTGCCATATCTGCTAAGGAGATATGGTCTTGTTTTTGGGCAGATTGTAAATCCGTCATCTCAAGGAGAATATCAATGACATGTGACAAGCGTGATGTTTGCATACGAATCATGTTGACTGTTTCTTGATAGTCAGTGTCACTTGGCTTTTTGTTTTTCTCAAAAACTTCTAATTTTGTACGCATTACCGCAAGAGGAGTACGTAACTCGTGTGCAGCATTTGCGGAGAATTGCCGTTGTGCAGCGAAGGTATTACTTAAGCGTTCTAACATTTCGTTGAAGGCATTTGTTAGTTGTTCAATTTCAATAGAACTTTGATCTGTTAAAACAAGATGTTTTAAATTTTTGGCTTGGATATCTTCAATCTGTTCGCCGAGATTCTTAAGTGGTTTTAATGCGTATCCAATAAAGAAGTACATCATAGAACTACTTGCGACTGTAATGATAATTGTAATGAGTAAGCTACTTTTCCAGAAGTCTGCTTGGATACCTTTTGCCATATCAGAAATGACATCTTTGGTTGAAATCTGTAATTGTACAACTTCACAAGTCGTATCTGTTGCTGGATTGGCTGGTAGAATGGCGACAGCAGAATTTTCAATCTTACTCATAGACGCAATCGCAGATTTACTGATGGCATAACTAATCGCAAGACAGGATAAAATGACGATAATAGCGGTAATGACAGTTAGTTTCCATTGTAGAGAACGACGCTTATTCATCTTGTTGTCCTCCAATCACATAACCTTGACCAATACGATTTGCGATAGGGTCATACCCAAGTGATGCACGTAATTTCTTACGTAAAGCAGAGATGTGTACACGGATGGAATTACTGAAGCTATCAACACTACTATCCCACACGTGTTGGATGAGTTCCTCTTGTGGGACTGGGCGTTCTTGATGCAGTAATAAGTATTCTAATAGTCCTAACTCTTTTCGCGTGAGGGGAAGCTTTTCACCTCTAGCCATCACGGTACGACTCTTTGTGTCTAATGAAAGTTCTCCACAGGAAAGAATGACATTGTTTTGTACGGTGCGCCGTCTAGTTAGACTACGAACGCGAGCTTCCAACTCTTCAAAGTGGAATGGCTTGC
>JABZMB010000112.1 GCA_015256455.1 Solobacterium sp.
AAACAGGAACAACGTACTTTGATGATGAAGTATTTGGACGTATTACAGTTGAAAACAATACATTAGATGAACAGGTATTAATCAAGAGTGATGGCTTCCCTACTTATAACTTTGCAAATGTTATTGATGACCATTTAATGGGCATTACTGATGTTGTACGCGGTATGGAATACTTATCCTCTACTCCTAAGTACAACTTAATCTATAACGCGTTTGAATGGGATATCCCAAGATATATTCACTGCCCACCAGTTATGAAGGATGAACACTCTAAGTTATCCAAACGTAATGGTGATGCATCCTTCCAGGACTTAGTTGAAAAAGGATATTTACCTGGTGCAATCTTAAACTACATTGCTTTACTAGGTTGGTCCCCAACAGAAGAACGTGAAATCTTTACATTAGATGAGTTAGTACAAGCATTTGATGTGAAACACATCGGTACTTCTGGAGCAATCTTTGATCCTGAAAAACTCAAATGGGTTAACGGTATGTGGTTAAGAAATATGGATCTTGACTCTTATGAGAAGCTAGTTACTCCATACATCGATCAAGTTGTTAAGGGTAACTTTAACCGTAGACAGATTGCGGCAATCTTACAACAACGTGCTCAAACATTAGCAGAGATTCCTGAGATGTTAACATTCTTTGATAACTTCCCTTCTTATTCCAATGATTTATTCATTAACAAGAAGATGAAGACAGATCCAGAGATTGCATTAAAGTCCTTACAGGCTTCTTATGAAGCTTTAAAGAACCAAGATGATTGGTCTGAAGAAGCGCTACATACAACATTACTTGCACTACCTGAAAAGTTAGAAATGAAGAATGGACAAGTTCTATTCCCATTACGTCTTGCGATTACAGGTATGCAGTTTACACCAGGTGGTGCGATTGAAATTAGTTCTATTCTTGGCAAAGAAGAAACTCTACGCCGCCTAGAATTATCAATCAAACAGCTTCAACAACAATAATAATGATTAAGGGATGATATCCAAGTGATACATTCCTTTTTCTTTTGCGTAAAAGAAAAACCGACTTCATACGAAATCGGTTAGAGTTCTTACTTAGCTAATGCCTTCTTAGCAGCGTCAACCAATGCTTCAAATCCCTTTTCATCATGAATAGCGATTTCAGAAAGCATCTTACGGTTAACGTTGATTTCAGCTAACTTAAGACCGTGCATGAACTGGCTGTATGATAAATCATACTGTCTTGTTGCTGCGTTGATACGAGCAATCCAAAGCTTACGCATTTCACGCTTTGTCTGTCTTCTTCCGATATATGCATAACGGAGAGAACGCATAACCTGCTCATGGGCTGTTCTGTAAAGTAAGTGTTTGCTTCCAAAATAACCCTTAGCTAATTTTAATATTTTCTTACGTCTATTACGTGTAGGTGTTGATCCCTTTACTCTCATCTTCTTTACCTCCTAATTAACCTTGCAACAACTGTCTAGTACGCTTTAAATCGGAACTGTGTGCAGTTGTAGATTTAGCTAAATGCATCTTCTGCTTGTGTGTCTTGTTTGCTGCAAAGTGTGATACGAAGTTGTGCTGTACCTTCAACTTACCTGTTGCTGTTAGCTTGCTACGCTTAGCGAAGGTCTTCTTTGTTTTCATTCTGATCTTCTTTGGCTTTCTTGCTTTTGCTTTCATAGTATTCTCCTTTACTTACCTTTTTTTGGTGAATATACAACAGATAATGTATTGCCTTCCATTGCGGCGGATTTACTTACATCTGCTATATCTGAGATCTGCTCAGTAAACTTATTTAAAACATCGCGGCCAACTTCCTGTCTTGTAATCATACGACCACGGAAGCGCATATCGATACGAACTTTCTGTCCAGCTTCAATCCATTCTCTTGAACGCTTTAACTTTGTTTCAAAGTCGTGCTGGTCAATTACTGGAGAAAGACGCAATGCCTTCACTTCAGTAACATGTTGATTCTTCTTGGCTTCCCTTTGCTTCTTTTGATCTTCGAAGTGGTAACGGCCATAGTCAAGAATCTTACATACCGGTACTGTCGCATTAGGCGCAACACACATTAAATCAAGATCCATACTGTATGCTTTTTCTAAAGCTTCACGGCGTAACATTGTGCCTAATTGTTCCCCATCAGGGCCAATTACAAGTACTTCCTTGAAATGAATGTCGTCATTAACCATGTCATGGGACTCTGGTCTTCTGTTTTTGTTATTCTTAATTTTACCCAAGTAAACCTCCTATAAATTTAAAAGCAGGTACGAAGATTGCACCTGCTAAAATAATCGTTTTGATCATCTCGGCATATACCCAAATCCGTAGGATATCAGGTGAGAAGCGGTGCTCCTTCTTTCCGTTTTTCAAATTACTATATTATTTAACTAAATTTCTCTTTAAATGTCAATACTAGATTTCAAAATCAATGACATT
>JABZMB010000113.1 GCA_015256455.1 Solobacterium sp.
GTTATAGTATTTAGTCCCGCTTTAGCCAGAACAATTCCTATATAAATTAGAGACAAAGGAGTCACGATATTTCCGATATATGTTAGTGTGCTGGTTGCAAAATTAGGTACTGGAATTTGTAAAACCAAAAAGAACAAAGCAACTAAAAAACCAATAAGTGGTGGTGGTAAAAGTTTTTTTAAGTCTAACTTTTGAACCACTTTGCTTTTTCCTGTCTTACTATCGCTAGTCATTAAATAAATACCTAAAGTCCATGTTGAAATCGTATTAGTAATATAGTAAATCAAAAAATAAGGTAATGATTCATTCCCAAAAAGCGCAATATTAAGTGGTAAACCAATAAAAATTGTATTTGCATTTACAAATGTATTGATCATTGTCCCTCTACGGCCTGGTCTAACCTTAAATATTTTTACTGAAATATATGCAACAATATATCCTATAACAAATGCTGCAAATGTATAAACCAATCCTTTTGATAAGGAAACCAGTTTATCTAAAGTCAAATATTTCATAACAGATACAAAAATAGATGCTGGAAGTGCTACATTCATTATTAGACGAGATAAATTTGAACCAAAAGTTTCTCCAAACCATCCTCTAATTTGTAGAATGTATCCTAGTACTATTATTGCAATTATTGGAATAATACTTTCAATAGAAGTAATAATTATATTCATAAAACTCTCTTTCCTATTAAATTCATATTAAGAAAGTGTACAAAAAATTGCTAATTGCAATTTTTCATACACTTCATTTTTAAAATATATACTCAATCAAACAATTAATATTTTGGATACCACTTAAATTCTTTAACTGCTTTAACCATGTCTTTTTCTTCAGCACGTGCAAGTCCTTGCTCTTGTGCCTTCTTTGCCACTGCTTCAGCAACCTTAATAGAAACTTCACCTGCATATTTAAATGGAGGTAAAACAGGTGCTCCAGGTTTATTTATATCAACAATACCACCTAATGAATGAGCAGCAGCGCCAATCATTTCATCTGTTAATAAACTTGCTTCTGACGCCAACATTCCAAGTCCTAATCCAGGATAAATTAGAGCGTTATTAGCTTGACCTATAACGTAATCTACACCTTTATATGAAACTGTATCAGCAGGTATACCAGTTGCTACAAAAGCCTTTCCATCTGACCATTTAATCAAATCTTCCGCTTTTGCTTCCGCTAATTTTGTAGGATTTGATAATGGGAAAATCATTGGACGATCTGTAATTTCACACATAGTTTCAACTATTTCTTTCGTAAAAGTATTAGGTGCAGTAGAAGTTCCTACTAAAATTGTAGGTCTTACAGTTTTTACCACTTCTAATAAATCTGTCAACTTATCTGCATTTGGAAAATCAGAACGTTTTTTTGCAAAAGGCTTTTGTTCATTAGTCAAATCTGTCATATCATCAAATAGAAGTCCTTGCTTATCTACCATGAAGAAACGCTTATATGCTTCTTCTTCAGAAAGACCTAAATTCATCATTTCACGATGAACACGTGAAGCAATTCCCGCTCCAGCAGTTCCTCCACCAAAACATAAGTACACTTGATCAATTAATTTTTCACCTGAAATCGCAAGTGATCCAAAAATTCCTCCAAGTGTTACAATTCCTGTACCTTGAATATCATCATTAAATGTCGGAATTTGCTTACGATATTTTTCAAGAATATTTGCTGCATTAGAACGTCCAAAATCTTCCCAGTGAAGATAAAGTTTCGGAAATAATCTTTCTGCTGTTTTTACAAATTGGTCAACAAAATCATAATAACGATCACCACTTACACGTTTATGACGGTTTCCAAGATAATTTGGATTGTTAAGAAGTTCTTCGCGATTTGTTCCTGCGTCTATTACTAAAGGTAGTACCTTTGATGGGTCAATACCGGCTGCACCAGTATAAACCATAAGCTTTCCAACAGATATATCAACTCCGTTTGTACCCCAGTCTCCAATTCCTAGAATTTCTTCAGCATCTGTAACTACAATAAGACGAATTTCACGATCGTCTGCTGCGTTTTTTAAAGTTTCTTCAATATTTTCAGGATGATTAATATCCAAATATCCTGCATATTGAGGATCAACAAATAAATCACTATATCCGATAATAGTATCTGCAATAGTTGGATCATAAACAATTGGATTGAATTCTTCTAAGTGTTTTGAAAATAGATAATAGAAAAGAGTACGGTTAGTATTGAATATTTCCATTAAAAATAGTCTCTTTTCAACATCATTCACTTTTGTTTGTAATTGTTCATATGTTTGTGTAGCTTGTTCCTCAATAGTTTGAACATAGGGTGGTAAAAGACCAATCAAACCTAGTTTTTTACGTTCTTCTAATGTAAAAGCTGTTCCTTTATTAAGAAAAGGGTTGTTTAAAA
>JABZMB010000001.1 GCA_015256455.1 Solobacterium sp.
CAATTAAAGCTTCCCCGATTGTATAGATTTTTCCCATATATTTTCTCCAACTTTATATACTGATTTTACCCTTTTTAATACTGTTAGTGCAATCATTCATGTATATTTTTCTTTTTGTTACTACTGTAGTCATCAACTCATGCGTGAATGATGTATCTTACAACAAAAAACCAAAGCACATTGTGCCTTGGCATACATTTATACTATTAATAATTCTCTGCGTGAATTTCAAAGAATGCTTGTGGGTGATTACATACTGGGCAAATTTCTGGGGCTTCCATACCAACAACGATATGACCACAGTTACGGCATTCCCAAATCTTTACTTCACTCTTCTTGAATACTTCCTGCATTTCTACATTCTGAAGTAACTTTCTGTAACGTTCTTCATGCATCTTTTCGATAGCACCAACACCTCTAAATTGAGCAGCTAGATCGTGGAATCCTTCTTCTTCCGCATCCTTGGCCATACGTTCATACATATCAGTCCACTCATAGTTTTCACCATTAGCAGCTGCTTCAAGATTTTCTTTTACATCACCAAGCATGCCTAAAGCCTTAAACCAAAGCTTTGCATGTTCCTTTTCATTTTCTGCTGTCTTTAAGAATAGAGCTGCGATTTGTTCATAGCCAGCCTTCTTAGCAACAGAAGCGAAGAATGTATACTTGTTTCTAGCTTCTGATTCTCCTCTGAATGCTTCTAATAGATTCTTTTCAGTTTTAGTACCTGCATAACGATTCTTTTTGTTTTCCATAATTATCTCCTCTATGTTTCCACACACTCTCTTCGGAAACCATACTAATCTTCTTCCTATCGTCGTAGAAAGTCAACGATATTACTATCGATTTCATCAATCTTTTGCATAAAAAAAACGTACCCTTAGGAACGCTTCTTATAGTGCTGTAATTGCAGCGATTGCACCGAATAATACACCAGGTAAATTTGCCATTATAAGTGGCCAATCTTTCTTTTCTTGCAGAAAGCCATATGTTACCCATAAAGAACAGTTAATAGCCGCAACCATAGGTTGTAAGAAACCACTCTTCATTCCATTTAGGTTATTCATAATCTGTGGGAAATAGGAAACATACATTAACATTGCTGTACATGTCGCAATCCATCCTAATGTTTTTAAACCTTTTTGATTCATTCCTTTTACCTCTCTTGCTGGATAATGTTCTTATCATGATATGTATATCAAGAACGAACGGAAAAATTCTACTACATTCTTTTCTTTTTTGTAAGATATTTTCTAAATAAATTATATGAATAAAAAATCCGGATTACCGGATTTTCAATTAGAGTTCTACACCTTCCATTGTCTTCTTTAAGACAGCTGCAGATTCCGCAAGCTTTGTGCGTTCCTCTTCACTCAGGGAGATTGGCACTAATTCTTCAATACCATTTCTTCCAACAATTGCTGGAACACTGAGTGCTACATCATTGATACCATACTCACCATGTAATGCAGTTGATACAGGTAAAATAGACTTTTCATCACGCAAGATTGCGCGGCAGATTCTTACAACAGACATTGCAATACCGTAGTAAGTAGCGTTCTTTCTTTCGATGATCTTGTATGCCGCATTCTTAACGTCTTCAGCGATATCTTCTTGTGCCACCTTCATATCAAGGTCACCGCCCATACCTCTTAATGCAAAGAAGTCAGCGAGTGGAACACCAGAGATATTTGCCATAGACCATGTACAGATTTCAGAGTCACCATGTTCACCAATAACATATGCGTGTACAGAACGTGAGTCTACATCTAAACGTGTTCCTAATAGATATCTTAGACGTGCAGAATCTAATACAGTTCCTGAACCAAATACTCGATTTTCTGGCATGCCAGAAGCCTTCTGTGCATAGTAGGTTAAGATATCAACTGGATTAGCAACAATCAATAAGATACCTTCAGGATTTTGTGCCTTGATTTCAGCCATAATACCAGAGTGAATCTGGATATTCTTCTTGATTAAGTCAAGACGTGTTTCACCTGGCTTTTGAGCAGCACCAGCTGTAACGATAATGATAGCCGCATCCTTAATATCGGAGTAATCACCCGCATAGATATTCATTGGTGAACTGATAGAAGTACCATGACCAATATCCATAGCCTCACCTTCAGCCTTTGCATGATTTACATCTAATAAAACCATTTCTGAAAACAGTCCACTTTGCATCAGGGCAAATGCACTGGAAGATCCAACAAACCCACAGCCTACAACAGCTACTTTACGAAAATTAATACTCATATTTAACATATCCTTTCTGTTTTTAGATACGTCTACATTATAGGCAATTCCTTTCAAAATTTCACTTAATGTTATTTAAAAAAACTTCTTACGATTTGTTAATTTTCTCGCAAGAAGTTTTGTTTATCAACTATTTTGTTGTATCTGTCAGTGTTGGATTAAAGCTAGCATCTACATAATCTAATAGTGCTGACTTGGCAATATTACAGCAGTGGTCACCCATACGCTCTAATGTACCAAGAATATCACAGTAGATTGAAGCAGCCACAGAAGATTCACATTGGTTCTTAGACATACGTGTAAAATGTGCTTGACGAGCCACATATTCTGCCTTATCCATCTCTTCTTCTAATGCCATTAATTCTTCGTAGATAATCTTATCTTTTGTTCGGTATACTGCAATTGCCTTTGCGTACATTTCTTTAAACTTATCATACATACCGTTAATATCTTCCATCGCATAGGAAGTAAATTCACTACGGTCTTCTTGAACCATCTTATAGAACTCCGAGAGATTCATAGATAAATCTCCTAAACGTTCTAAGTTCTTAATAATTTCAAGATCTCTTCGAATATCTGCTTGGTCAACATCCGTTAAATTTGAACTAGACGAAACTTGAACTAGGAACTCTGTAATCTTACGGTCTAGAGAATTGATCATCGATTCAGCTTGTCTTAAGTTTTCAAAGTCTTCATCTGTACCCGGTTTATTCAAGAACGCACGCGAATCGGAGACATCCTCCCCTACGACATCGGCTAACTTAAAAATCGCATCTCTAGCCGCAGAAATCGCAACTGCAGGAAGTTCCGTATTTGCTAGATGAGCATCCAACTCATCGATATTAATTTCAATCTTCTTAGGTTCTTCACCACGTACAATCAAACGAATTAACGAACAGAATTGACGAAGGAGTGGGAAGAATACAATCGTCGCAACTGTATTAAACACAATATGTGCTACCGCTATCTGCATCATTCCACCAATATGTAACTCGCCGCAAATCCATTGAATAAAGTTTGCATAAGGCACTAAGAATACCATGCCAATGGTTGTACCAATAATATTGAATAAGATATGAATGCCTGCTGTTCTTTTAGCAGCTGTAGAACCACCAATTGAAGCTAAGATACCAGTCACAGTTGTACCAATATTAGCACCAAATACGAATGGTAATACGGCACTAAATGTAAGGGCTCCAGCCTCGTACATCTTCTGAACGACACCGATTGTCGCAGCAGACGCCTGTACGGCACCAGTCATGATTGTACCAGCGAGTAAGGATAAGAATGGATTAGTGGACATCGCTTCCGCAAAGGACATAAATGCTGGAACATCCTTAATCGCCGCAAGTTCATCACCCATTGAATTCAAACCAAAGAAAATCAAACCAAAACCAAGAATAATATATCCAGTACTCTTGATCTTCTGCTTCTTTCCGAAACAGATAATCATCGCACCAACAAATACGAAGTATAAAACAAAGCTATCAATATCCAAGGAAATCAATAATGATGTAACCGTTGTACCAATATTGGCACCCATTACAATACCAGCAGCCTGTTCCAAGTTCATAAGACCTGCACGAACTAAACCAATCGTAATTGCGGTTGAAGCCGAACTTGACTGCATAACAATTGTAATCGCAATACCAATCAATAATGCACTGAATGGATTGGTTGTATATTTATCAATATAATCTCTTAACTTATCACCAGCGACGGCCTTTAAACCATCACCCATGAAATTAATACCGATTAAGAATAAACCGAAACCACCTAGGATAATATCCCATCTAATGGATGTAAGTTCCATCATTCCTCCTGTGGATCATTAGACCCTTTAAAATCTCCCCATCAAAAACGCACGGAAACAAATTCAATTTAAAATATTTTAGGCTAAAATTCAAGATTTTTTTCGATGACAACTTTCGTTTATATCCCTCCTATTTTGACAATTTACAACCCTGTGTATAATTTTTTATCTTCAACATATGATTGATTGAATTTAATACACGACGCTTATCTGTACTCCATAGTGGTGCAATCAAATCCTCCGCATTTCCATCTCCTGTTAAGCGATGGATAACAATATGTTCATCTAAATGCGCAATACATTCTGTCACAAGTTCTACATATTCATCCATCTCTAAAGCATGATATTGAGATGGATGAGATAAATACTGTACGCCTAATCGTGTATTCTTTAGGTAATGTAATAGCTGTAACTTTACACCATCAATCTGACAGGCATTTAAATGTTGTATTGTTTCTAACAACATTTTTTGATTCTCGCCTGGAAGACCGATAATAATGTGAACAATCACTTCTATATCGATAGCTTTTAGATTCTTGACTGCTTCATCGAACACTTCAAGTGGATATCCACGATTCATCCACTTCGCAGTACTTTCATGAATTGTTTGTAGACCAAGCTCTACCCAAATGAATTTATTGGGATATTTTTCTTTTAACTCTTTTAAAAGTTCTATAACATCTTTTCCTAAACAGTCCGGTCTAGTCGCAATGGAAATCCCTGCAAATAAGTCATCCTCTAAGGCTGCTGTAAAGATTTCTCGAAGTTTGCTAGTAGGAGCGTAAGTATTTGTAAAGGATTGGAAATATGCGATATAGTCGCCCTTAGGAATCTCTTGGTGATTATAAATCAATTCTTCTCTGTTTAAACGCTTCCCCTCGTAGTAAATCGCGAAATCTCCAGAACCTCCCTCTCCACAAAAGATACAACCTCCAACAGCGACTTTTCCATCACGATTTGGGCAGGTCATTCCTGTTTCGAGTGCTACTTTATACAGTTTTCGTCCAAAGGTATCTTTAAGATATTGTGGAAGTGAATAATACAGTTGTTTCATATCTCTATTCTATGATGAAATGCATAAGAAAAGAAGATACTTCATTACATATCTTCTCTTACAAACCGAATCTTCATACCACCTTTGACTAATTTAAGAATCGATAAGTCCTTAGGTGATACATGACCAATGATATTGACACGATTATCTGCTGGTAGTGGACTGCGTACAATCTGTACTTCACCTGCATAACGTAAGTATGCATCATTATCCATTGTGATAGCTCCAACTTCGCGTGTAATTGTATTATTTGGCACGATGTGTTCATCTACCTTCTTTAATAAGCGTGCTTCTTCTACACGAATAATCCATGATGGACTATCGATACGACAAGTTACTTCTTTATTATAGAAATGTTCTGCATGTTTTAACGTAGCCGGAATATCAATGACTCCCGTATCACAATAAGATTGAATACGTTCAATCTCATATGTACTAATACCCGGGTCTCCGACAAACACCTGGTCTACATGGTACTTTACTATCAATTCCATAAACGCTGCGTATGGAGAAATGTGACGATGATGTTCTAGGGTTGGTAGCCCCTCAAAAATAGGTCCACGCTTCATTACATCCCCAGGAATAAAGGCAATCACATGGATACCTGCATCCTGTAGTGATTTGGTAATTCGTAAGAAGTACTCTTCATCTAGTCCTGTTTCACTACGTGGGTAGTAGTTATGCATGGCAAGGATTTCTTTTCCTTCACGCACTAAATCTTCCACTTCCTCAACACGTATAGTTGAAGCGTTTAGTACAATCGGCATCTCTTTGGCTAACGCCAGCATTTCCGCATGATCAAAACCATAATCCAAACGCAATGCATATACATCTAGTAACTTCGCAATTTCTCGTACGGATGAAACATGGAATAACTCCAATGATTTTGTAGATACATCTGCCACGATGCGGAAGCCTTCTTCGTTTAACCATGTACACATTGCATGCATGTCTTTTGTGTATGTATCACTAAACTCTTCAGCGATGTGTAATGACACAAATACAAGTGGATGGTTTTTTCCTACACCTTGTAAATATGCCTTCTGTTTCTCAAATGTGCTTAAGAATACAGAATATCCTAATGAATTTGCCATGTTATTTCTCCATGATTGCTTCACGAACATGACCACAAGCTTTCTCTAAACGCATTAATGCGTCTTCATAAGAGCAGTTTGCTAGTATCATTGTGATAGCGACTTTACAGGAACCTTTTGCTGCATCTATCGTAGCACGTGCTACAGAACGTTCAACTCCTGTAGCCTCCATAACAATATTTTCTGCGCGATTGCGTAGTTTTTCATTTGTCTGCATCACGTCAACCATGAGGTTTTGATAGGCCTTACCAAGACCTACCATCGTGGCTGTAGAAATCATATTGAGAATCATCTTCTCAGCTGTACCAGACTTTAAACGTGTGGAACCCGTTAATACTTCAGCACCCACAGGAACATCTACTGCAATTTCTGCAACTTCACCTATCTTAGAGTGATATGTATTGGAGATTGCAGCTGTATGACAACCTAGCTGTTGTGCATACGCTAAACCACCAAGCACATACGGAGTACGACCACTCGCTGCTAAACCAATCACGATATCTCTTTCATTTAATCCAATTTGAATCAAATCTTGTTTTCCAAGTTCTGCAGAGTCTTCTGATCCTTCACGCGCTTTGATGAATGCTCCTTCACCACCAGCGATTAGACCAACAACTACATCAGGAGATACACCAAAGGTTGGAGGGCATTCTGCCGCATCTAATACCCCAAGTCTTCCACTTGTACCAGCACCCATGTAAATGATTCTTCCACCTTGGCTGATTGTCTTGATGCAATACTCGATTACCTTTGAAATATTAGGAAGATGTGGTTGAATCGCAGACGCAATTAACGCATCCTCGCGGTTCATTTCTGTAATGATTTCAAGTGAACTCATCTGGTCTAGATTCATTGTATTTTCATTGCGGTGTTCTGTAGCGATTGTTTGCAGATTAATTGTCATATGCGTATTCCCCCTATGATATTTCCTACTATATCCATATTATAGGAAGAATGATAATAAAATTTCAATATTGACACTTTTTTTCGGAATATTATTTCTGTTTTTGGGATAATGTGCTATTGTTTTTATAGGAGAAAATAGCCATGAAAAACGCACTCATTCGATTACGTGAACATTACCATGAACTAGCCGGTGCAGAAAGAACCGTTGCGGAATATATTCTCAAAAACCCTGAAACCGCAAGTACACTTTCCGTTCAAGAATTGGCGCATAAAAGTTTTTCATCTCCATCAGCGGTTGTCAGAATGTGCCACCGCATTAACTTTGATGGATATAAAGATTTTAAACGCAGTCTGACAATTGAATTAGCACTTCACGCAAAGACTGGCGAGCAGATGTATAACGAAGAAATCAAAAGAACGGATAATATCGCAGATATCATTCACAAGGTAACTGCCAAAAACGCAAAGTCCCTTGATGAAACCGAGAAGTTAATGGATGTTGAAACCTTACGCGAATGCGTAAAGATTATGAATGGTGCACGAAATGTCATTCTTGTTGGAATGGGAGCTTCCTTAGTTACTCTACGCGATTTATATCTCAAGCTATTACGTATTTCAAAGCCATGTACCATCAATGAAGACTGGCACTCACAACTACTCAGCTGTAAAAATAGTACAGCTGAAGATGTAGCAATTGTATGTTCCTATTCAGGTAATACAACTGAAGTTATCACATGCATGAATGCACTAAAGGAAAATCTTACTCCAATTATCGCAATCACACGTTGCGTCGATACACCTGTTTCAAAACTAGCAGACTACAAATTATATACAACTGAAAATGAGTCCCTTTTGCGTACAGCCGCAATGTCATCTCGTATCTCTCAGTTAAATATTATAGATATTCTCTATACTGCACTTGGTACTATGAATTACGATGAGACAATCAAAGTACTACATCGTACCTATATTGAAAAACCAAAGAATTAAAAAAAGACGGATATCCGTCTTTTTAATATTGTTGTATTAAACCCTTCAGAGTGTTTGCGAATTTCTCACGATCAACGCCAAGCATTACCATGGTTTCACGTGACTTAAACTTTGTATCACTCCATATGTCTGTAACTGTCTTACCAAAACTTAAACGACTTTGAGTTTCTACATAGACACCTGCTTTTTGTCCTGTAAAGATTTCAGGATATTGCAAGTAAATCAATGGACATGCATCATGGATACATATGATTTCTCGCTTATAGTTTTTGATATAGAAGTTGAGATAAGATTGTACAACATCCATAAAGAAATGACTAATCTTCGTATTAAAATTGCGGATGTCTTGAATATCTTTAGCATCTAAATAGGCATCAACTGTAACATCTAAACCGAACATTACTACAGGGATACCACTTTGCATCACTGTTTCTGCAGAGTGAGGATCAGCATAAATATTAAATTCAGCAGCCATTGTAGCATTACCACCAACAGCAGCACCACCCATGATGAGGATTCGTTCAACCATATCCTTCAAATCAGGATGAGAGATAATTGCGTTTGCGATATTTGTTAGTGGACCAACCGCAACAATCTGTAGTTTGCCACCTTCTTTTTTCGCAGCCTCATAGATTGCATCCCATGCATGCATTGTTTCCTTTTCTGCAGGAGATTCTGGAATCACAACACCACCAAGTCCATCTTTACCATGAACTTCAGAGGCATCATCCAGTTCTACACACATTGGCTTTATCGCACCTGGGTATACTTTGATATCTTCTCTACCTGCATATGCAAGTACATTACGACAGTTTTTAAATGTCTTGGCATGTTCTACATTACCTGCAACTGCAGAAATCCCACGAATGGCAAGTTTATCTAGCTTGAGTGCACAAAGGAGTGCAACCGTATCATCGACACCAGTATCGGTATCAATCCAAATTGGAATGAAGTCTGTCATGCGATTTCCACCTTTCTGCCTTCGTATGTCTTACATACCTCCACAAGTAAATCAACAAATCTTTCACGGTCTACACCGAGCACTGCTGTAACATTGCTTGGATTACCACTTGATTTGTGCCAATCTGCGATGGTCGCACCACGTGTATAGTGACCTTCAATGTCGATTTCGACATACATCTCTTGTGTAGTAAAGATTTCAGGCTTCATTAGCACTGCAACGGCACATGGATCATGTAATGGTGAACCGTTCCAACCAAGTTCTGCGTGATGCTTGAAGAAGAAATCTAACCAATCCGCAACGATACCAGATACCTGGTTACCAATTTCACGGATTCTCTTTTCATCCTCTGGATATACGATAGCCTTTTCAGTTACATCAAGACCACACATTGTAACTGGGATACCTGATGTAAATACGATTTGTGCAGCCTCTGGATCTTCAAAGATGTTGAATTCAGCTGCTGGTGTCCAGTTACCATTTCTAAGACCTCCACCCATGATGGAGATTCTTCCAATCTTTGATTTTAATTCAGGATGCGTTAGTAATAACGCCGCTACGTTTGTTTGTGGACCGGTAGCGATAATCGTTACCGGTTCCTCACTTTCTCTTAATACTTTCGCCATTAAACCGACAGAAGATAACTCTGATAACTGCATGCATGGCTCTGGCATAGCAGGGCCATCCAAGCCAGATTCACCATGGAAGTTTCCAGCTGTGATTAATGGAGATAATAATGGTAGTTCTCTACCTTTCGCAATTGGCGCATCAATACCTAGTAAAGTACAGATACGCATTGCGTTATATGTTGTTTTGGCTAGTGTTTGGTTTCCTGCCACACTTGTGACTGCTTTGATATCAAAGGCAGGATTTGCCTTGGCAAATACCCAAGCAATCGCATCATCGTGACCAGGATCACCATCTAGGATGACAGGTATTTTTTTGATTTCACTCATGCGCTCACCTTTTCAGCACTCTCACGGCGTGCACGCTTTGCACGGCTAGCCGCAATGATAGCAAATACTACTAGACCGATAATTGTCACTAAGTAAGGGATTGGTGAAACCAGGTTGGAATCGACACCTGTCGCAGATAGCTTGATGCCAAATGCCTGTGCAAAGCCGAAGATTAAAGCCGCAAGCATACAGCCTAGAGGCTCACCAGCACCCATTGCCTGTGCTGCTAAGGCGATAAATCCACGTCCAGCAACCATGTCGAGGGACCAACCCATCGCATAGTACATAGACATAAACGCTCCACCCATACCACAGAGTACACCAGCAATAATCATTGTAATGTACTTCACTTTAATAACACTAACACCAACAGAAGAAGCCGCATGAGAGTTTTCACCAACAGAGCGGATATTTAATCCTAGAGGTGTATGGTATAGCAATACCCATGTTAAGAAAACACAGATAAATGCAAAGTATGTTAGTAAGCTATGTCCAGATAATACTTGTCCAATTACAGGAATCTTATCAATAAGTGGAATTGTAATACTTGGAATCTGTAACTTCTGTGTAATTAAAGAAGTTGTGGAAGTTAACTGTGTTCCTTGTGTGATACCTGTAATTACCTTTACTAAGAAGATAGTTCCACCAGATCCAATCATATTGACCGCAGTACCTGTTAAGATAATATTTGTCTTTAAATTGAATGCGAAGAATCCCATTAGTAAGCTAACGATAATACCTACAGCAATTGCCACAAGTAAACCAACAAACCAATTACCTGAATAGTAAGCAAATAATGAACCAAACAATGCGGAAATCATCATTGTACCTTCAAGACCGATATTGGATACGCCTGCCTTTTCACAGATAACAGCAGCCATTGTCGCAAATAGAATTGGAGCTGTAATACGGAAAATCGCAAAGAAGAATTCTGGTGTCATAATTAGTGATAACATCTTACTTCACGCTCCCTTCTACAGTCGCTCCGACTTGTTTTTCGCGTAACTCCTCTTCAGCACTCTTAACAACAAGTTTCTGACGATACTTGGATAAGAATTGATCAGCCGCAAAGAACAAGAAGATAATTGCTTGGATAATATCAATCAACTGTGCAGGAACTGCAGCGTAAGTTGACATTAAAGTACATCCCTTTTCAAGATAAGCCATAAAGAAAGCAGCGAGTGGAACAAATGCTGGATTATTACCTGCAAGAATCGCTACTGTAATACCCGTCCAACCATAACCCGGTTGTGCTAACCAGTCGAAGTATTGGTTTCTTCCCAGCATCTCAATGCCACCACCCATACCTGCTAGTAATCCACCGATTACCTGTGAAAGGATGATAATCATAACAACGTTCATACCAGAGTACATTGAGAACTTCTGGTTGATACCAATCATACGGATTGCATATCCCCAACGTGTACGATACATAAATAGTGCAATGATAATTGTCATTACAATTGCGATTACAAAGCCAATCGATAACTTAGAACCATTATCGATTAACTGAGGTAGAGCAGCATTCACTTGGAAGTTACTTGTCTGAACTGTACCCTTTGTCTTATCAGCAATAAACGCATTCATCATGAACTTAATTACGTACATGATGACATAGTTTAACATAAGGGAGTTTACCATTTCACTAACGTTTAACTTCGCCTTTAATACCGCAGGAATTAACATCATTAAACCTGTTACAACTGCACCTGCAAGAATGGCAACGATTGGTAATAATGCTCCAGGTAATGGAACATATACTGCAACTAAAGAAGTCACAAATGCACCAAGTAAAATACCACCTTCAGAACCAAGGTTAAACTGGTTTGCAGAGAACATGACACAAGTTGCTAAACCTGTAAAGATGATAGGAATCATGCTTGCAAGTACATCTGTAAGACCCTTTACACTAAACGTACCATTTGCACGGAATACCGGTTGAATCAACATCGACTTCAAAGAACTTAATGTCGCAAGTAATCTTTCACCAAGACTATCTCCCTTTGAACTAATAAAGATTAGGATTGCCGCAACAAGTAACGCAATACCAATTGCCATCGCGCCACGTACAATGCTAAATATCAAACTTCTTTTTTTATTCATGACAAACCCTCGCAATCTCTTCTGGTGTTTGTTTCTTAATACCCAACATGTATTGACCCATGATTTCGTCATTTAACTGACTGGTATCTTCGAAGTACGCAACAATCTGACCACCATACATAACGATTAAGCTATCAGACAATTCCATAACTTCATTTAAATCTGCAGATACTAGTAGCACACCAATTCCAGAACGTGATAATTCTACCAACTTTTTACGGATGAATTCCGTAGCACCAACGTCGATACCACGTGTTGGCTGATCAGCGATAATCAAATCTGGTTGATTAGAGAATTCACGTGCAACAACGACCTTCTGGATGTTACCACCGGATAACATACCAACCTTCTGGTCACGGCTCTTGCACAATACTTTATATTCTTTGATGAGTGCATCTGTCTCTTCATGCATGTTCTTCATATTGAACATTAAACCATTGTTCATCTTCTTTGAATCTGCACGATCAGAGATAATATTTTCTTCAATTGACGCATTTGCGGCGATACCGAATAACATACGATCTTCTGGTACTAATGAGATATGTTTCTCACGTAATTGGCGTTGGTTTAAACCAATGATATTATCACCCTTCATTGTGATCGTTCCTTCATTTGGTTTGTTTAAACCAAACAACATATCAACAAGTTCCTTCTGACCATTACCTTCAACACCCGCAATACCGAGGATTTCTCCCTTTCGAACGGATAGGGATACGCCATTGAGCATCTTCTTGCCCCAGTCATTAACATAATGTAGGTCTCTGACTCTTAGGATTTCTTCTGTTGGTTTTGCGGCATCCTTTTGAACCTGTAAGATAACATCACGTCCTACCATCAAACGAGAAATCTTCTCAGGTGTAACATCCTTTGTCTCATAGACACCCATAAACTTACCACCACGCAAGATACTTAAACGGTCTGTAATCTCCATGATTTCGTTTAGCTTATGAGAGATAAAGATTAATGTATAACCCTGTTCTTTTAGATGCTTTAACTCTTTAAAGAGTTCTGTTGTTTCTTGGGTAGTTAAAACAGCAGTAGGCTCATCTAAAATCAAAATCTTAGCACCACGTACTAAAGCCTTTAAGATTTCTACCTTCTGCTTCATACCTACTGGAATATCAACAACACGCGCATTTGGATCAACTGCCAAGTTAAACTTCTTGGAGTATTCCTCAGTAATCTTGATTGCCTTTTGACGGTCGATGAAAATACCGTTCTTCTTTGGAGTCATACCCAATACGATGTTTTCAGCGACAGTTAAACTTGGCACTAACATAAAGTGTTGGTGAACCATTCCGATACCCTTTGAAATCGCTACGTTCGGTGATGATAGATGTACCTTTTCACCATTGACGTAAATCTCACCTTCTGTAGGTTGCTCTAAACCAAACAACATCTTCATCAGTGTTGATTTACCAGCACCATTTTCTCCCATCAGCGCATGAATTTCGCCCTTGCGTACATTCAAGTCAACATCCTGGTTTGCCACGACACCATTAGGATAAATCTTGCGAATGCCTTTCATTTGAATGACATATTCTTCGTTCATATCTCTTACCTCATTCTATTTTTATACAGGTGATCCTTCTTAAAATGAAAATCCAGTTCCAACCACCATCCCAAGTTATTTTCAAAACTATTGAAAACTACACTTTTCGGCAGCTGAAACTGGATTCATAAATCACCAAAGATACTAATCAGATATATTGTTTTTTCGTGGTTGAATAAAACTTCTAAATTTCTACGTAAAACAATTTATGAATCTTTTGTAACGCTACGATTAAGGACGTACCTTTTCACGTAATGTTTCTAAATCTTTAGATGTGTTTCCTAATGCTGTAGGAACTTCAACCTTACCGTCTAAGATAGCCTGAATAGCTTCGTTAACCTTGTCCTTAGTTGCTTGAGAAGCATACTTGGCAAAGTTCTTGTCAGTTACTACACCAACGCCATTTTCCTTCAAGCCTAATGTAACTTCTGTTCCCCAGTATTCTCTACCTGCATCCCATTCATCAAATACCCAAATGAGAGAGTTACCAACATTCTTTAAACCAGATGTTAATGTAATCGCTGCTAAGTCAGGAGAGAAAGTAGATTCCTGGTCTGAGTCAACACCGATGAACCATGCAGTATTCTTTTCAAGAGCTGCTTCAGCTGCACCGTTACCAGCGTTACCAGCAACACCCCAGATAATATCAGCCTTGTTATCACTAATCATGGATAAACCATATTCCTTAGCAATCGCTGTATCTACATAGTCATTTGTATAGCGTGTATCAACCTTGATTTCTGGATCAACGTTCTGAGCACCTGTAATGTAGCCATATAAGAAGTCATTGATAACTGGGCTATCGACACCACCTACGAAACCGATTACCTTTTCAGGGTTAATACGTTCAACAGATGTATCTGTTGTCATGCTTGCAGCTAATGTACCAATGATATAACCTAACTCATTCTGCTTGTATGTTAAATTGAGGACATTCTTATTTTCGCCAGCATAAGTATTGTCATCAAAGATTGCATACTTCTGATCTGGATACTTTGTAGCAACTTCCTTTAAGAAGTCAGGCATCTGATATGTTCCACAGATAATTAAGTCATATTCTCCCAAATCAGATACTTCGTACAATGTCTGTAGCCATCTTGGCTTATCAGCGTCTGTACCACCCATTTCAATTGTCTTTAATGTGATACGACCATCTTCTTCAAGTGTCTTTAATCCAGCTGCTGCTGAGTCAAAGAATGACTTGTCACCTAAGTTACCATTAACTAGGTATGCTACATTGTACTTCTTTCCATGTGTTTCTGTTGTGTTTGAACCCTGCTTTTCAGATCCCTTAGGGCCACAACCAACGAGCGGTGTTAACAACAATGCAACCATTGCTGCCTTTAATAGATTTTTCATTTAATTTCCTCCCAAAATCTTTTCAAATCGCCAGTCATCTCTTAGAATGAAATGGTGAAAGCGATTTCATGTAAATTTATTTTATTATCGGGCTATAAATAAGTCAACAAGTACATATCACCAGAAAGGACAAAAATTATGTTGAATCATATACCTAAAATTAATCTTCACTTACATCTAGACGGGTCATTCCGCATGGATACAATATGGAAACTTGCACATGAACAAAATGTACAAATGCCCGCAGATACCATCGAAGGCTATGAAGCATTTATTCGTAAGTGTGCAAATGCCAAAGATGTAAATGAATATCTTAAGATGTTTGATACTCCTTTAAAATGCATGCAAGATAAAGCTTCTATCACTCGTATCACTGAAGAGTTGATTGAAGATTTAGCCAACCAAGGCTACATTTATGCAGAGATTCGCTTCGCACCACAGCTTCACACACAAAAAGGTCTAACACAAGCTGAGGCAACAGAGGCTGTATTAGAAGGCAGAAACAACGCTCTTAAAAAATATCCTAATCTTCGTATTGGAATCCTTACATGCATGATGTGTATTGGTGTTGATACATTAAACCAAAAAGAAAACATGGAAACGGTAGAAGTATGCAAGCAATACCTTGGTAAAGGTGTTGTTGGAATTGACCTTGCAGGTGCAGAAGGATTTGTACCTCTCTCTAACTTTGGCCCATTATTTGCAAAGGCGAAAGAATACGGTCTTCCTATGACTTGTCATGCAGGTGATAGTCAAGGACCAGATACAGTTAGAGACGCTATGGACTTTGGTGTAACACGTATTGGTCATGGACACCATGTATACTTCGACCAAGAACTTGTAGAGCGTGCAAAAGAAAACAAAGTACTCTTTGAAATCTGTCCTACATCAAATGTACAGTGCCAAACCGTACCATCGTACGTAAAGCATCCTATGAAACCACTCTATGACCAAGGTGTACTTGTTTCTGTCAACACAGATAACGATACATTTGCTGGTGTACACATCACAGACGAATACGCACATTGCATCAATGACATGGGATTTACTGTCGATGATATCTTCCAAATGAATATCAATGCCGTAAATGCCGCATTTGTTACAGAGGAAGAAAGAAAAGAATTACTGCATATTTTAGAAACAGCCAGAAAGGAATATGCACCATGCTAGAAGCACATATCCAATTAGACAAAAGTGTAAACGCAAAGTATGCAATCATGCCTGGAGATCCAGCCCGCATTGATCGTATCATCCCCTTCCTTGAGGATGTCAAAGAACTTGCATATAACCGAGAATTCAGAAGTATTTCTGGTTATTACAAAGGTGTAAAGGTTATTGCTATCTCTACTGGTATCGGTGGCTCCTCTGCTTCCATCGCCATTGAAGAGTTAAAACATATTGGCGTATACACAATGATACGTATTGGCTCCTGTGGTGCCCTTCAAACAAACATCCAACTTGGAGATTTAATCTTCGCCATTGGCGCAGTACGTGATGAAGGCACATCCAAGGCATATGCAGATATTCGCTATCCAGCAGTTGCTGACACAGAATTCTTACTCAAATGTATCGAAACCGCAAAAGAAAATCACTGGGACTATCATACTGGTATCGTTCATAGCCATGAAAGCTTCTATATTGATACAAATACAGAAGAAGAAAAGAAATGGTCAGCCATGGGTGTCCTTGGCGCAGATATGGAAACAGCAGCCTTATTTACAGTAGGTCGTTTACGCAACATCCGTACAATGTCCATCCTCAATAACGTTGTCCTCTATGGACAAGATACAGCAGATGCGATTGGCGATTATGCAGATCAAGCAACGAAGACAATGGAAGGTGAACGCAGAGAAATCCTTACAGCACTGGAAGCTATCTATAAGTTAGAAAAAAATGTCTGAATTTTAATTTCAGACATTTTTCATACTCTCTAATACTTGTTCTAATGTAGGAATACTCTTAGCAGCACCCTCTTTAGTAACAGTAATACTACTTGCCTTTGCGGCAATGCGCAATGCAGTATTTACTTCTTCACCACGCAAGATACTTGCTAGATAAAAACCTGTGAAGGTATCACCAGCAGCCGTTGTATCAACAGCCTCTACACGATAAGCCTCTTGATGGATTACAGTCTCACCACAGATGTAGTAAGAACCAAGACTACCAACCGTTAAAATAATTTCCTTGTTTGGATAAGCCTTCTGTAATCCTGCAATCACATCTTCTACCCGATTTGAAGAAACATTCGCAAGACCCTTACCCTCTACTTCATTTACCACAAAGATATCAATTAAATCTAGAGGATAACTAAATACCTTTTCATCCATTGGTGCAGTATTGAAGGCAATACGTAAACCTTTCTCGTGTGCTTTCGTGATTAAGTATATTAATGATGATATTTCATTTTGAATCAGCAATAAATCTCCCTTTTCAAAATGTGTTAATACTTCGTCAATCTGTGCTTCATCAATCAATTGGTTCGCACCACCAAAAAGAATAATACAGTTTTCACTATGACTTACCTGAATAATCGCATGCCCAGTCGCAGTCTCTCCATCCTTCTTAAGATAATCAACCTTAACACCATACTCTTGTAAGTAATCAATAAATGGTTGTCCATCAAAACCAACACGTCCAGCATGATATACATCTAAACCTGATTTTGCTAATGCGATAGATTGATTTAAACCTTTTCCTCCAAAGCCTCTACTATAGGACAAAGAAGATGTTGTCTCCTTTGGCATCACAAAATGATCCATCTGATACACATGATCAAAATTCAATGATCCAAAACTCAATACTTTCATATGTAACCTCACTTTTCGTAAATCTTATAAATTTAATATTACATACTTCTATGATTTATCCAAATAAAATCTCTAGCAATTCCTTCACTCTGTATAAATTTTTTCAGAAAAAAGATTATATTTCTGTTCATTTCGTGCCGAATCGTATAGATTATTAGTATGAATATGCAGAATAAGCACTATAAAGCGGTCATGGATGAAGTAGAACGCTTAGAAAAAACAGGCAGATATAGTTTGGTAAAAAACTTTATTCAGCACGGAAAGACAACTGTATATGCACATTGTATTGATGTCGCACTTACAGCTTGTGAGTTAGCAGAAACTCACAATTTTGATGTCGACTATTCCGCAATGATTACTGGTGCTTTATTACATGACTATTTCTTGTATGATTGGCATATTCCACAGAAACACTTCGGTTTACATGGATTCACGCATCCTTACACTGCAGCTAATAATGCCAAAAATGATTATGGCATCGGCCCGATTGAGGAAGATATTATTGTGCATCACATGTTTCCGCTGACGATGTATCCACCACAATCGAAAGAAGCTTGGGTTGTATGTTGGGCTGACAAGTTATGTGCAGCACGCGAAACAGTCACAAATCGTCTTGTATTCTTAAAAAAAGCCTTTCAGCGCTAGGCTTTACAAAAATTCATCAAAAAAGCAAAAAACATCTTGCAATGAAAAAATGACCATGGTAATATAGTAAAGCGCTGAACGGTTAGTCAGTATGCACTTGGCAATAGTTGAGGAAATACTCAAGAGGCCGAAGAGGTGCCCCTGCTAAGGGCATAGGTCGGGAAACCGGCGCGAGGGTTCAAATCCCTCTTTCCTCGCCATACATTGGTCCCGTGGAGTAGTGGTTTATCTCGTCTCCCTGTCACGGAGAAGATCGCGAGTTCGAATCTCGTCGGGACCGCCATTATGCGAGTGTAGTTCAATGGTAGAACGCCACCTTGCCAAGGTGGACACGGCGGTTCAATTCCGCTCACTCGCTCCATTAAAACAGTCCTAGAAATAGGATTTTTTATTTTCCTCTCTATTTCCGTTAATTTAAACAGTATTAAACTTTCCACTAGGAGTAGATTACGATATATAGGTATTCTTGATATTTAATGAAAAATAAATATAATTTATTAAAGGAGAGGGGCTTTCGCCCCTAGCTGTTATCACTTGGTAATCCACCATGTGATAAGTCCAGCAATTACTCCTGATAGGACACCGACGAGGAAATCACGACCAAGTTTTTTCAACTCATCGGTTTTTATTTTTTATAAGATTCACTTCAGATACTATATAATTAATTCAGAGGAAATTATGGAGTTCGATATCTTTTATTACGAAAATTATATATCAACAATCAAGAATAAGAAAAATCCAAGGATCATTCTAAGCAATCCTTCTGTTTTACATGTACTTTCAGATATCATTAATCAAACCCCAAATAGTATTGATACTCAAATAATGAAATCACAAACAGTTTATTAATGATTGATGCAATTAAACTTTGCAATAATAAACTGTCTCTAAACATCCCTATTTTTATCGAAAGGGATTTACCTATATTAAAGAAATATATTTCACTTGCTAGCAAAAAAATTTACCATTCAATAGAGCAGCAAACTGATAGCTTGATTAATACAATCCATCAAATCCAAAATGGTTTCTCAGATCAAGTTAATCTCTATCACATGTTATGTGGATATGTTTTTGATGGAACAATATTTGATGAACTTGCAAAATATAATTTAATTACAACTCACAAAGTTCATCCAGACTATTCAGATTATCTCATTATTATGTATGAGAAGAATAATTCTCTAAATACATATAGCAATAAACTTTTATGTTCTTATAATCGACTTCAAACAAGTCACGGAACATTTAGCTCGTTTGGAGATTGTGGTGGAAATCGAAATGATTTCTATCGTCAATTTATGCTACAGAAAACGCAGCAATTAGATACTACTTTCAAATACTCCCCCGATGAATTGGGTTCGGCGTTCCATTCCCTCATTTTAGGGAATACAGTTTCAGATGACATAATAGGTATATTCACTGAATTTGGATATGTTAAAGACAGAAAAATAAATGTTCCAGTTTATTCGCACAATGATTTTAAAGTTGGTGATGAAATTTCTAAAATTGTTATTGACTCATGTTCACAAAACTTAACCGAATGTCTTAATCTCTTAAGTAAAGAACATAACTTATTATCAATTCAACATAATGTTGATATTCGTGATATCGCCAATGAAATCTATCATTTAATTTTTGGAACGGTCAATAATTTATTAGTACAGCACAATATTGTTGCACGACCAGAATACCACCCACATGAAGGAAGATACTTAAAATCCTATGAAATATAACTTATAGATTTTTTTACTTCATATTTTTATTATTTAATTGTGTTTACTACATGAAATTTTCATTTTTGTTACAAAAATAATTGTTTCATAACTCTTTTTAATACATAATCAATATCGTGGGGAGATTAAATTATGTTCACAAAACTTACGAAGTCTGAAAAAGACTGGATCTTATATGATGTCGGTAACTCTGCCTTCATACTATTAGTATCAACAGTTATGCCGCTATACTTTAATAGCTTAGCGGAGAAAGACGGATTATCATCCGTTAGCTATCTAGCATATTGGGGATATGCCGCATCAGCCGCAACACTATGTGTCGCCTTCTTAGGCCCAGTGATTGGTACAATTACTGATTTCAAAGGTTTTAAGAAACCTATCTTCTTCGCATCTGTACTAGTCGGATCACTTCTATGCTTTATGATGGGATTTATCTCACATTGGTTAATGTTCCTAATATTCTTCATTCTCGCAAAAGCCGTATATTCTTCCAGTATTATCTTCTATGATTCGATGTTAGGAGATATTACCACTGAAGAACGTCTCGATAGCGTGTCCTCTCTAGGATATGCTTGGGGATATATTGGTTCTTGTATTCCATTTGTGATTTCGCTTGGTGTGATTTTAAATGCGAAAAAGATTGGTATCTCTGGTGGCCTAGCAATGACGATTGCATTTACGATTACAGCGATTTGGTGGTTTGTGTTCTCATTGCCTTTGTTAAAGACATATAAACAAACTCATTATATTGAGAATACGAAGAACGCAATCGCAGATAGTTTCAAACGTTTAGGAAATACCCTCAAGAATGCAACAAAGCATAAGAAAATATTCTTGTTCTTAATTTCATTCTTCTTCTATATTGATGGTGTATATACAATCATCGATCTAGCAACTGCATATGGAACAGCACTTGGTCTAGATAGTACAAGTTTATTACTTGCATTATTACTAACACAGGTTGTTGCCTTCCCTGCTGCTCTTACATTTGGACGTCTTGCACAGAAGTTTGATACAACACGTCTCATTCTAATCTGTATCTTTGCATATCTCGGCATCGCAATCTTTGCAATCTTCTTGGATACACAAGTTGAATTCTGGATACTTGCAGTATGTGTAGGCTTATTCCAAGGTGGTATTCAAGCTTTATCTCGTTCTTACTTCACAAAGATTATCCCAGCAGAACAGTCTGGTGAATACTTTGGCTTAATGGATATCTGTGGTAAGGGTGCAGCCTTCTTAGGTACAGCATCCGTATCACTTGTATCACAGGTAACAGGTTCTATCAGTGCTGGTGTAGGAAGTATCGCAATCTTCTTCGTATTAGGTATCTTCTTCTTTATTAAAACAATTAAAACGAAATAAAAGTCCACTGATGTGGACTTTTTTAGTGACTAAATGCGTCAGGTAAATCATTTTCCAATAGGATTGTATCGGAAGGTAATGCATGTCGATAGATATGATCAAAAGCTTCTTTGACTGTTTTAACAACAATGACACGCTGCATATCAAATCCAACTTCTTGTAAACCTTCGTAGATTGGCTTTGTTTGGATTTCACCAACAAGGATTACCTCATCGGCCTTTCCCTTCATCTTACGTCCGAATTCTTTATTCGCTTCATTTTGAATTGTACCAAGATCAATCATACCTGGTGTTACAACATAACGTGTATTTGGCATCATTGATAGTACTTCTAGTGCCATTGCAGAGCCAACTGGATTTGAGTTAAACGCATCATCAATAAAGCGATAACCATTAATTGTCTTAAGTTCTAGGCGATGTTCAACCTGCTTCATATTCTTCGCTGCACGCTGAATTGTTGGCCATGGCACATTGAGGTGTCTTGCGACACAGATAGCGGATAGAATATTTAGGATATTCAACTCACCTAGAAGCTTTGTTTCGATTCGTACATGTTCATCACGATGAATAACCGTGAAAGAAGAACCCATACGAGTGTAAGTAATATCATCTGCGTAATAATCAACGTCTCTACTCTTTACACCATAACTCACTGTCTTAACAGGATTCTTTAAACGATAGTTACGGATAAAATCGTTATCATAGTTGAGAACTCCAAGTCCATCCTTTGGTAATAGTTCCATCATCTGCATTTTCTCTTTGATGATGTTTTCTTGTGAGCCAAAGGTTGTTAAGTGTTGAGGGCCAATCGATGTTACAACACCAATAGATGGTTGTACAAACTTCATTAGAGAAGTAATTTCACCAACATGATCAGCACCCATCTCACATACAAATACTTGATGAATCGGTTTTAACAAAGTGCGAATCGTAATTGTAATACCCATTGGTGTATTGTATGAAGCAGGTGTCATTAATGTATTAAATTGCTCACCAATCATTGCCTGCATGACATTCTTAGTAGATGTCTTACCGTAGCTACCAGTGATACCAATCTTAATCAGATCTTTATCCTCACGAAGAATCTTCTTTGCTTGACCAATGAACCATTGTTTTACAAGTGCTTCAATTGGAGATGTAATCCATCCGACCAGGAAGATTAAAATCCAAGGTAGAATAATTACAAGTGTTGATATGCATGCATACTGAGGTAATAATTTAAAGTTGAGGAATACAAGACCAATCTCCAGTAAAACCATCACAGCAATTTGACGCTTTACACGACCTGTATATACAAGTGGTTTAATATATTTCTTGTTTTTCTCTCTCGTAAAGTTAATACCTGTAAACACAAGTAGTAAACCAACCCATACCCATACAAAGATTGTAAATCCAGCAAAGTATGTTAATAATCCTGCAACAACGATATAGCAAAGTGTTGTGACCAACATTCCCTGTATCATCTTCTTATTTCCAGCAAGCCACTTACTGTATCTACCTAATTCATAGCGGTTCTGCTGGAACATATGTAATGCATGTTTTGTTGGTATCAACATTGCAACTAGTGTTACAACCGCAAGTATCCATCTTTCCATACTAAGCCGTCTCCTTTAAGAATATATCCAGAACGCGATTAAAACGGTCTGCTTGGTGCCAATATGCCCAGTGGTCATCACCTGCAAATATCGCAAGACCTGCATCAGGCATCATCTTCTCCATTTGCTGTCCCATCCATAGTGGTGCAGCTGTATCTAAATCACCCCATACAAGTAATACAGGACACTTTATCAAAGGCAACAACTCTGTTACATCATCATTCACTACCTTTACAAAAGTAGGTCTCATAATACCCTGTGCATTACGATAATCCTCTGATCCAGCATTCTTTTGAAGTTCTTCTAATTTTTTAGTTTGGCCAGTTACTTTTAAAAGCCACTTACCAGCTTTAAACAACTTGACACGAATCTTACTTTCAAGGGATTGCTTTGGACGTATACCCGCAGCACCTGTTAAGCACATCTTCTTAACATTCTCTGGATTCTTTGCACCGTAGCGAATCGCCACACGACAACCGAAGGAATGTCCAACAAGAATCGGATTTTGAATTTGATTCACTGCAATAAAGTCTTCTAGAAATGCCTCATAATCAGGAACACCCCAAGCAACTGGTGGATTATCACTCTCACCAAAGCCAGGAAAATCTATCGCAAAAACACGATAGCGATCTTTATAGTGATCAAAAATTGCCTGCATCATTTCCTTATTCTGACCCCATCCGTGCAGAAGAATCATATCTAATCCTTCACCTTCTGTGATATATGCTGTTTTTACACCGTAAATCTGTTCTATTTTTTTCATATGTCTTTATATTTTAATCGATATTAATGAAATTTTCACCCATTAATGCACGTTTATGCTGGAGTATTTTCATTTGTTTTCTTTGGTTTTTGTGTCTTGGCATCATGCCAGATTCTAAAACATACACCTTCAGTGAGATTTTCTGCTGCTACACGATATCCATAGGTTGTTACTACACGGTGAACAATGGATAAACCTAAACCAAATTGGCCATCCGTTCCCTTTTCATAGCGATGAAATAATGTGCTCAAGCGGTCTTTTGAAATATTCTTGCCATCATTGATTACACATAACTCATCTTCTTGTAATGTCACCTTGATATAACTCTTAGAATAACGTAATGCATTATCAATCAAGTTCTCCACAACAATTCGCCATGGCTCTTCTTCACCATGGAAGTAAACCTCTTCATCCAGTTCACAGATAAAGCTAATCTCCGGACGAACAACCTTGAGAGATAACAATGCTTTATCAATAATTTTATTCATGTTGAGATGATTACCTTCCTCAACAGTATCTTTTAGATAGTCCATCTTATTGAGGATGATTAGACTCTTAACCTTTTTTTCTAAACGATTTGCATGTTCGATAATAACATCGACAGACTTCTCCAATGTTTCATATGGATAGATACCATCTTTAATCGATTCTCCATATGACTTGATTGTCGCAATTGGGGTCTTTAAGTCATGAGAAATATTTTGAATCATTTCTTCTTTCTCACGATTTTGTTTCTTCAGTTGGGCATTCATATCACGAAGTGCATCCGCAACTTCGCCAATCTCGTCATTACGTTTTACTGCAAGTTCTGCATCTTCTTCATTCTTAATTTTCGCAATATAATACTTAATCTGCGATAACGGTAAGATTAAAGTCGTTACCCATATTAACAACATCACCATAAAGCCAATTACAAAACTAACGTTCAACAGCACAACGCCATTGATTAAACTATCCCGCAAGCGCTGCTGGGCAGCGTTTGACATAACTGTAATCAGTTCACGACCATCATTTAATAATGTCTTAGAATATAAAACAGTATTATCTACAGGGGTATTTGTTCCATCTAATTGATCTTCTGGCGTATAAAAAGAATCCAGTGTACCAGAATATGGAACATTCGCATTTGTCTTCAGTCTTTCCTTTAAAGTCTGATCCATCTTACTTCCATAAATAACAGTGAAAGTATTTTTCTCATGATCAAACAAGTACGCACTGATTGCACCATCTGTCTGTACGAAGTCCAAAGACTGTCCTGGATTTTGATCTGCGTATAGAATTAAGCTTTCTTGTGCACTATGCAAGCGATTATACATTTCCGCTTCGGTAAATCGTTCAATCGATGGCGAAAGAAAGATAATCACGAACATCGCAAAAATCATGATGAAAAGGAAGATCATACTGAGCAACTGTTGCGACAAACTTAACTCACGCAACCACATTCGTATGCGCTTCATTATCCGAGCCTATAACCGAATCCATAAATCGTATGAATACTTAAATTCGGCATTTTCTTTCTAAGTCTACGTAACGTATCATCTACGACACGGTCGCTACCAAAGTAATTCTCTTCCCAAACTTGAGATAGAATCTGTTCACGAGGGAAAGCAGTACCACGGTTATTCACAAACATCATCAAGAGTTCAAACTCTTTGGTTGTTAAATCAATCTGCTTATCATCTTCGATGACAATTCTCTGTGCTTCATCAATCTCATAGCCATCGACCTTGATATGTTCTGCTTCATCTTTGTAAATACGACGAATCAAGTTGTTGACACGTAATACAAGTTCTTTTGGAGAGAATGGCTTTGTGATATAGTCATCACTACCCTTTTCAAGTCCAATGATACGGTCAAATTCCTTATCACGTGCCGACATAAAGATAACAGGAACTTCTGAACGATAGGAGCGGATCGCTTCAATGAGATCAAATCCACTCTTATCGCCTAACATAATGTCCAGAATCCATAGATGTATATCTTCATCAGATGTATGAGAGTATGCCTCATCAAAATCCAAATAAGAACGTACTTCGTATTCTTCTTTTTCTAGATATCTTTTTACTAATTCATTTAAATCTTTTTCGTCTTCAACGATTGCGATTACTTTTTTCATATTATCACCGCCTTTATTTTATCACAGGTTGGTTTGTTAATGAATCTTTGCCACTATTGTACTCTATGAACGCAAAAAAGGGATTACCCCTTTTTATTTATATCCATGTTTTCTCGGTACTATAAAATCACTCGGGGTCGGGGCGACCCTGTAAAATATCTCGGGGTCAAATTTTGACCTTTTTTTTACAACTCGGGGATACCCTATAAAATCTCACGGGGTATGCCATTTATAATAAAAACTCCTATGCTAAAATTCAGTCTTGCAAGTGATTGAAATTAAACATAGGAGGCGCCATATGGCTACAAATGATATTATCATATTCACACTTAAGGTTAGTGCCGGTACAAATGTGTGAACGATACATATAAATTAAAAGTTAAATTGCAGATAAAGCCATTTTGATATTATAAAGATTCCTTCCAACACCGATTGGAAATAAAGATATATAGAAACTGCCTATATGACATACTAATGAGATAGTATGAGACAGTAATTAATAAATTGTAATCATCTAAAGCTTCCTAACAAAAAGAATGACTACATCAGAATGCCACTACTAGCACTCTATAGTCATCCTATTTTACGATTCAAAACCCATTACTAATTTTAGAGCGGGGGTTTAATGAAACCCCCGACTGATTTTACTTAAGCGTTTTCTCATCTTCTGATTGAAGATATCATTGATAATTTTGCTGAGTTGTTCCTTTAGTTCACCCTCTAATACATCACACTGTTCTGCTTGGGCATATAGTTCTGGGTGTTCCTTCGCAATTTTAGCCACTGTATCCTTTGTGGCGTGTCCTCTTACAAAAAATGGAATCTTATGCATTACCTCATCAGGTACTAATGCAATAATCATTTTTGCTGTCTTATCCATCTTGATTACACTCCTATCTGTTTCAAATGAAACTGTGGTTTATTATACTCCAATTTCACTATGATGCACGTTTACTGCTTCAAAAAAAGCGGAGATATTCCGCTTAGTTAAACCCATATAGTTTTTGCGCAAGCTTATAAATTGCAAGCAATGCACTCTGACCAAACTTACCTGGAAGGTTTACCGCTCTACCAACGAAGGAATAACGCACCTTCTGATAAATCTCTGCATCTTTTTCCTGCATATACTTCCATAAATCTTCTTTCATCGCAAGATGTTCTGGTGTACCAGATAATGTCGCAAGAACTGAAGTAATTGCGGAGATAATCTCTAAGTAAGAATACATATACTCCGTGCAGTTAGGAATAGACTTATCATACGCACTGAGCGTATCAATCATAATCTTGTTTACACGTAACTGTTGGTCTAGTCTCTTAATCATTACCTTTTCATTTACAGATTGATCATCACGACCAATGAAGTAATGATAAAGATTAATATCTAAGTAATAGAGCTTCTTTACAAATGGTAGAGGTTTAAATACATAGATATTATCTACATAGAATGTATGCTTAGGTAATACCAACTGACTTTCACGCAACACTTCTGTACGATATACGCACGCATGCATGGTCATATACTTACCTGGAGGCATCTTCTTTACATCCTGCCAAGTAAATGTACGGTTAAGCGGTAAATAACCCTTATAGTTAATTACCTTCTTATGCTTAACACCTACCTTGTCATAGATATAGTTACATAATACTAAGTCAGGAACATTTACAGCATCTTCACCACTATTACTAAACATTTCTAGTTTTTCAAGTAATGTTGCAAGTGCTTCTTCACCAACCCAGTCATCACTATCTACAACTTTGAAGAATACACCAGTCGCATTCTTAATACCTGTATTTACAGCTTCCCCATGTCCACCATTCTCTTGGTGTACAGCTTTAACAATCGTCGGATATTTTTCAGCTAGGCGATCAGCGATAGCTGCAGTATCATCCTTAGAACCATCATTTACGATAATAATTTCAACTTTTTCACCACCAGTTAATAATGTCTCTACACAGTGTTCCATATAGTCCTGTGAGTTATAACATGGTACGGCAATACTCAATATCTTCATAATTACCACCTATCTATCGTTACTATTGTAATATGAAAAAAATAATTCGGCTACTACCGTATGTCACATGATCATTAAAAAAAACGACATCAATCATCGATGCCGTTTTATAACGTTGTATAAAATTTATACGCTGGATAATGCATATTATAGAGCTGTTATGAATGTTAAGAATCCTAACACAACTCCAAATGCATTTGGGATAATTAATATATAGTCTTTCTTTGGTTCCTTAGTCCAACCATAAATAACCCAAATCAAGCAGGAAACAGCAGCTGTAAGTGGTTGATGTGGTTGTCCCTTTATACCATTTAAGTTTGCGATAATCTGTGGGATATAAGTGATGAAAACGAAGATTCCAACAAATGCACCAATTGATCCTACGATCGTATTTATTTTCTTTTTCATATCATTTAACTCCTTTCGACAATTTACCCTATTCTAAACGAAAATTCCAGATCATGTCAAATGATATACGGTCATTTCACATAGTTTTCATAAATTAAATACAAAAAATAACGGCATCAATCACTGATGTCGCTATCTAAAGTTGTTGTAAATCGGTAATCAGGATAACATTCCTGTATATCCTGAACAATGCGTTTATATAGTGCTTCACGATCATCACAATTAAAGTCAATACCGATATCAAAACGTATCTCATTTCCCTGTACAAAGAAACCATGCATATGTATAACATGTCATACACTAGCAAGAGCCCAAAATCATTCTAATTTACATCATTAGCATCATTGGAAAACTGTTAATTCTTCGTGCTGTAATAACCAAGTTTTTCTATCTAGCCCTCCAGCATACCCATGTAGATTACCATCTTTTCCAATCACGCGGTGACATGGAATGATAATTGATATTGGATTATGCCCAATAGCTGTTCCAACTGCTTGATTTGACATGGAAGCTTTTCCTAATTTCGTGCAAACCAGTTCTTTGATATCACTATAGGTTCTTGTTTGACCATAAGGAATCGCTAATAAACATTCCCATACAGCTTGCTGAAATTTAGTGCCCTTAGGAGAAAGCTTTAGATTCATTTTAGGATGTTTTCCTTGGAAGTATTCATCTAACCACTGTATCGTTTTTGTTGCAGTTTGCGAAATAACTTTCGTAAATTTCCCTTTTACATTTGCCCTATCATATTTTTGTCCATCAAACCATAAGCCGATTAGCGTATCATTTTCGATTGCAATCGTGATATCCCCTAACACAGATTTATATTTAACAAATTCAACCATAGTTCACTTCCCTTCCTTGCGATTATATATCAAAACTTCATAATTAGACCACAGCCTCATATTCAAGTATAATAGTAACGCTAGGAGATGATACTTATGTCACTTTCTGAATACACATTAGCTCGTAAAAAAGGCAAAGCAGATAAAGGAACATTAACTGTTTTAGATAACAGTATTTTTAGTGATTTACCAAAAGTATATGTAGGAATCCTAGAAATTCCTTTAGATCTTGTGGTGGGTACAATTACTTCCTCAAGAGCCACATCCTTCACAGAGAATTGGATGCCAACTTTAGATGACGATACCGAATTTGCGGCTAAGTGGTCAAGACTCTATGATGCGCAAATCGAAGAAGGTATTCGCGAACCAATTCAAGTATATGAATACATGCATGCATTCTACGTCAAAGAAGGTAATAAACGTGTATCTGTATTAAAATACTTGCAAGCTCCTTCTATCATGGCAGAAATCACTCGTATTATACCTGCACCTAATGATTCACAAGAAATGCAGGTATACGAAGAATTCTTAAGATTCCAAAAAGTCACAAATTTATATACACCATGCTTTACAATTCCTGGAAGTTATCAACTTCTAGCGGATATGCTAGGACAAAACCTTGAAACACCATGGCCACAGGACTTAGTTCATACTTTCCAAGGTGCTTTCTATCGTTTCGAACTAGTCACAAAGGATATTACACAAAATCAACCATCCTTTAATATCTCAGATGCCTTCTTAATCTATCTATCGATTTTTACATTTGATAGTTTGTTAGATAAAAATAGAATGATTCTACGCCATCGTATTGAGCGTATTTTAAAAGAATTCAATCGTAGCGAAAGTAATGTGAGTCTCGAATATAAAGCAAAGGAAAAATCACAATCAATCCTTTCTCTACTCAACTTCCGTAAACAATATTATTCTGAACGCGACCCACTCACGATTGCTTTCTTATATCCATCTAACGATTTGAATAATTTACAAACAGCCGTAATGGAATGTGGCAGAACCTATCTAAATAACCGTTATGAAGGTGTCCTCAATACCACTGCTTATACAGGTTGTTCCGACACAAAAACAACAGAACAAATCATCCATCAAGCATGTCAAAACCATGAGTGGATTATTACCACAAGTCCACTCTTATTAAAAGATACATTAAAAGCAGCGACAGACTATCCTGATCATAAGTTTATGAATCACTGTACACCTCTTGTATCACATATTATCAACACCTACGCATTACGTAGTTATGAGTTATTCTTCTTAACGGGTATCTTAGCAGGTATGATACATGACGAGCGTCTTATTGGCTATTTACCATATGATAATGAAGTATCTGTCATTGAACTCAATGCCTTCGCACTTGGCGTATCCTGGACTTCTCCAGATGCCAAAGTACATATCTTAAAAGAACCATGTCAAAATGCAATCATCATGGATAATCGTTCTACAACACATAAGCCAGGTTTATACCGATTCAGAGAATCGCAAGAAGAATGTCTAGCAGCACCTATTTATAACTGGTCGCTCTTCTATGATTTACTTGTTCAGGATATTTTGACACACAAGGAAATTAGTGAACAGAGCTATTGGTTAGGTTTATCTTCAGGTTCAGAAGAACTCTATCTACCATCTTCCACATCTGCTGCGATTTTACGTAGTATGAATCACTTTATTACCGCAATCAAAGAAGGTACTATCGTTCCATTTACCGGTCCAATTGAAACCCGTACCGGCAAGCAAATTGTAGAAGCAGATAGTAGCTTACAACCATTAGATATTATTCGTATCAACTGGTTAAACAATAATATTGTTGGAGAACTTTCTTCTAACAATATCCCACGAGATGAATTAACGGAGATTAAAACAACAGATGAAAATTCTAGTCATAAGTGATCAAGTAGATCCATATCTATATGATTACTACACACCAAATAAATTAAAAGATATCGATCTGATTATCTCCTGTGGAGATTTACCAGCAAGATACCTTGAATTCCTTGTGACAGTCGCAAATAAACCACTCTTCTACGTTCATGGCAATCACGATACAGCATACCTACGCCACGCGCCAGAAGGATGTGTCGATATCGATGGTCGAGTGTATGAATACAAGGGATTGCGTATTGCCGGTTTAGGTGGATGTATGAAGTACAATGACTCTCCATTCATGTATACTGAATCTGAAATGCAAAAACGCATCAACAAACTCAAACCAAGCCTTTGGATTTCCAAAGGCGTAGATATCCTAGTCACACACGCACCTGCAGAAGGATATGGTGATATGGATGATTTACCACATAGAGGTTATGCATGTTTCAATGAACTACTAGATAAATATAAACCTGCATACATGGTACATGGACATGTACACCAAGAGTATGGACAATTCCAAAGAGAGCTTATCCACGCAAGTGGTACGAAGATTGTGAATGGTTATCAAAAGGCAATCATTGAAGTAGAACCACCTGCACATACAGAGAAGTCATTCCTCTATCCATACTTTGTCACAAAATTCTAATGATTAAAAAATGGTATCCAACACCGGATACCATTTCATTTTATATACATTACTGAACAATTACTCCATCACGAAGAACATCGTATTTACCAATCACTTCTTCTATCTTCTCTTCAGTATCACCAAGTACATAACTGCCATCTTCCATTAGATAGAACGTATGTCCTTGGCTATCAGGATAAGTAATATCCTCTAGTAATCTAAAACCATCTACCACTTCATTTTTCCAAGAAGAATAGTGTGGAAGAATCATCTTCTCTGTTAACCCTAATCCAGGTACAAAACGCTGATACGTTGAATCAATCACTTCACCTTCCAGCTCTGGTTGTGCATAGACAAGCGTTGCACTATTCATACTACCAGCAGAACTACCGATCCAGATTCCACGAAACTCTTGAAGATGTTTCTTCAAGTCAATCTCTTGGAAGAAAGAATTTTGTGTCGGAACATGACCACCCATTGCGATAATCAAATCCGCTTTATCGACCAATTCTTTTGTACAGCATGCACTATTACGATCTAGAATATCAAAACCCGATAAACTTAAACCATGTTTCTCCATTACATCTATAATCTCTTGTGCATAGCGTCGTGTCTTTTCAATCTCATCAGGTGAAGACGCAACGAGTAATGCATGACATGGAAATGATAGATGTTTCAGTAGATCTTCAATCCAACGATATTCATTATGAAGTTCCATCTTTGTATAATCTACTAAACTGCTTAACAAATAATATCTCATACTAATTTAAAAATGACTCATCTTCATCTTCGTCCCAATAAGAATCGAAACAATCTCTCTTTAATATCTCTTCAACTTCTTCTAACATCTTTTCATAGTAATGACAACCTTGACTAATTTGGAATTCATAGCCTTCTTGTGCACTTCTTAATAGAGTATACGCAACTTCAAAGTCGCCTTCCTCTTCACCAATTGCTAAGAATTTCTTACCCATCGCAAATAATACACTTGGATACTCTAATTTAGCAGTATCTGGCAATTCGTTTAAAGATTGAAATGCCGTCATGAGATAGTATTCCGCAATCTCATCATTTTTCTTTACACCCTTACCATGTTCATACATCGTGCTTAACTTATATAAAGCATCTGTATTCTTAAAACGTGCAGCCATCTTAAAATACGCATACGCAAGTTTAAGATCCCTCTTACAACCTCTACCATAGTAATAACAGTAGCCAAGGTTCGCTAGTGATTGAACATTACCCATCGCTGCTGCTATACGATAATATTCAATAGCAGTTTCATACTCCTCATCACGATAGAGTTCAGCACCCCTTGAATTAAAATAGTCACTATTAAAATCTTCTAGTGCCACTTTATTCTCATTTTCAAATTCAATTTTCATATTCTAATCTCCTCGTCCAATTTTCAACTAACTTTCTTTACTCAATTATATACCTAGGCATAAAAATAAAGAAGGCATCTCGTCCATGCAGACCAAGATGTCTTCTACTTGTACATGCAAATATTTACTGAGCGCAAAACAGTTTTCTAATGTTGGTAAACATTCTCCACGTTCCCACTTGTAAACTGCCTGTACGTCTGAAAAACCAAGGTAATCTGCTAGCTCACTGGTCTTCACTTTACGTTCTTTTCGCAAACGACGAATGTTATCACCAGTAGCACTTAAACTAACGATAGGATAATTCATAACTCCATCACCTCCAATATATTCCATAAAGATGGTATATCAATATACCATCCTTTGATATGCATGTAAATACCAATGTGATGTTAAAAGTGAAAACACTGTAATGGGCTTTTATTCACCCTACATCATCATTGCAAAAATATTGTTATCCTACAGAGAGAAAAGAGGCTGTGCAAGGTTAGCAATTCCCTGCATCTCTTCCCTAGACTTTCATCACGAAGCTCTGGTGGGATTGGTTACCCACACTTTTCACCCAACTCTTCAGCAGTTTTCCTGACGATCTTCTTGTCATTATAGAACTGTCTCTAGGCTACTAAGAGAATCTTCTTCCATATCTTATACACGAATTTCTTCGCTTCACGACAGAGTGGATTATTGGCTATTCTTAGGTTTATATATAACGCCAATATATACCTAACTAAGATTTAGGTACTTTATTCAAGTAACCCTCTATTCTTCCACCGATATGTATTCTGGACTATATTGCACAATGATGTGTGCCATCTGTTACTTTCAGGAATTGCACCCTTCATCTAGTATTACTACTTCGATGCGGTCAGCCGTAAGAAAGTATCCTTTCTCTTAGCCCCGAGCTTTATTCCAGATACCCCAGCAGGTTGAGTAAACCCTCTACACCGGGATATTACAGTATCTTCACTTTTGACACCATCTTTCTTGGTACAGTTATTATTCTACCTAGCGCAACCATCATCTACAATGAACCTGTAGTTTAATTTTTATTACAAGCAAGATACTTGCAAGTTTGAGTTAGTTAGCGTAAACTAATCATAGATGGGAGATGTAGATTATGAGAAAAACAATATATAAACGCATCTTATTCTTAGAAAAGCTATTTAACAAAATAGAAAACAAAAGTAATTAAAAAGATTCTACTAAAGAATTAAATATATACATAAGAACAAGATGAACAAAGGAAGATATCTAGACTAGTTTTAGTCAGGTATCTTCCTTTTTATAAGAATAATAATATTAAAATTTTCACCATTCACTATTTTTCATATTTGATGCATTTTTTAAATCAGATAGTACTATCGTCCTAAAGTCATCAAGTGTAATTTCATTTAAGTTTGGACTAAGACGGTTAGCTCGCATCTTAATAACCTTTTCAAAATAATTTCTAACATCACGCCCATTTGCATAATCTTCTGATCGATTATCATATAAATCTTGGAAATGATGCATTAGATATTCATCACAACTTTCACCCAAAATCAGATTTTGATTCTTACAGTAAAGCAAGAAGATATCCTTTAGTTCAGTTGGTGTATAATCTTCAAAGTTAATATACTGATTAAATCTAGATTTCAATCCAGGATTAGATGCAATAAATTCCTTCATTAATTCCGGATAACCAGCAACAATAACTATAAAATCATCACGGTGATCTTCCATTGCTTTTAGGATTGTATCAACTGCTTCTTGTCCAAAATCATTCTCACCTTTTCCATGAGTCAATGCATATGCTTCATCAATGAATAAAATTCCACCCATTGCTTTATCAATCATTTCCTGTGTCTTGATTGCAGTCTGTCCAACATATCCACCAACAAGTCCACCTCTATCAGTTTCAACAAGTTGTCCTTTAGATAATACACCAAGAGATTTATAAATTTTTGCAATTAATCTTGATACAGTAGTTTTACCTGTTCCAGGATTACCATAGAATACCAAATGTAATGATAAAGAAATATTTTTTTCACCAAATTCCTCTGCCTTTTTTTGCAGTTGAATTAAACGAATCATTTGATCAACTTCTTCTTTTACCCCATTCAATCCAATTAGTGAATGCAGTTTGTCTAAAAGTTCCTCTAATGTTTCTTCTGGTTCATCAATATTTTCTTCTTGTTGTTCAATTTCTTTTGCATGCTCTGTATTTTCTTTGACGTCTATTTTCTTTTTACTCTGCACCACAGATGTATCTGATTCAACTTTACTAAAACTATTTATTTGTAATAAAGCATCTCTACATTTCTTTTGGTCAATATCTTCCCTATCAAATTTACTGAATAAGTAATATTTCCCTAAAACGGTAAAGAATGATATTTCATCAGCTACTATAGTCGATGTAATATCAACATGTTTAAACATCATTGGAATAAAGAAATTTTTATCTAAATCTTTCCACTTATCAGTATTATATTTCTTCCGAATATAAATATTACAAAACTCAGAAAATCTCTCCTCAGCATTTTCTTTTGAAATACATTTTATGAATCTGTAGATATCATTCACAAATAGGTCTTGAAGACTTGTATTACAAGACACAAGCACTTTTGAATAAGCATTTTTCACGTCAATATCCATGCAAAGTTATGCCTTTCTATACCGCAAGCCCCATCTGCTTCATTGTCTCTTGGTATGTCTCAACAAATTCTTCTTGTTCCGACGCTTCTGGGACTTCCTTTATTGTTTTTTCAATTTCATCTACCAAGCTTTGATTAATACTTGCTTGGACTTCTGTAAGTACTTCCTGGTTATCCAATAGTTGAATTAATTTTTGATTATCTGAAACATCTTCAACCATGCTCTTTGCTTGATCATATAGACTGATATAATATATATCAGTTTCTTCTGTTGATAAATTTAAGTCAAAAATACCATGATCTTGAATCTTCTTAATAAACTCTGGTGACGTTAATTTATCAAATGCACTCATCCAGTTACTGTGAGATGAATGCCATACATCTCCATCCGCAATCGCTTCTTTATTATTAAAATAATAGAGCTCATCAAAATATCTCAGTGATACAGATAACATTGAAGCTAGTGAATATATAGAAAAAATTAAACCTTCTGGCTCAGTAGATAGATCCTTAGTAAACACTTCTATCAACATACATAGAACATTGTACTCATCATCAACCAACTTTCTCATTTGTTCTTCTGTATAATATTTCCTAGTTTTTCTACAGTCTAGCATGTTACGATACTCAGCAATAACTTTTTTAAATTCAAAGTCTGTTTGTATTTCATGTTCTTGCTTCACAACATTCATTAATTGATTTATTTGTCCACTGAGTTTCTCAAGTTTTGCATACATAATTGCAAAACCAATACATGTAGCACATAGATTTAAACTACTCATAATTGCTGTTAGATTTTGAAGCTTAGCAATATTATTTATTTTAACTATATTACTATCCAATAGATTTTTATTTTTGGTGAGCAGTTCAATAATTTTGGAGGCTGTATCTTTTGTCTCCTCTTTTGTACTATTTTTTAAAGTTATTCTTATAAATTCCTTATACTTTTTCTTAGCATTTCGTTGAACAATTTCAAGAACATTATTTTGATCGAAATATTTTAATATTTCCTTACTAGTATTCACAACTATTTCTTTAGCCATACTATTGTTCTCCTTCTACTTGATTATCTTTTATAAAACAATACATTATCATTGTAATAATAAATGTCCCCGTATCTAAGCCATATAAATCTTCGATATCAAATTGCTTTTTCTTAAACATAATTGTGCTAGATTTCTCTTCTTTCATACATGCAATCATTTTTTCAAGAGAAATAAAATTTGCTGAATAATCAAAATCATCAATTACTTCATTATTACTATCAATAACAGAAGAGTATAAACACATCATAACTCTTGAATAATCTACTAATTGTCTCATTGTAATGCTTCTAGTTCTTCTGATTTCCATTGCATAGTTATAATATTTTCTAGATCTAGGAAGCGGTAAAGGTGCCTCATTCTTTTTTGTGACATGTTCTCTAGCAATATATTTCCCTACCAATGCATCCCAACTTGATAAGTATTGTTTGATAATCAACTCAAAATTACTACCTGTTTTTAGTGATAATTTTTCAAAATAATCATTTATCTTTTCAGAAAAAGCATTTAATGAGATTTCCTCGTCATTTAAAAAAGAAAATTTCAAATATTCTCCTAAGATTTTTGCTTTTAGTTCTCCATACCAAGTTCTACTAAGTGTGCCAATTGATTCTTTAATAAATTCTGTTGATTCCATTATTTTCTCCCCTATATAGATTTCAATCATATTTTGTGCTTTTTATTGTATAGACTTCATAAATGATTTTATTAAGCACATGAAAGAACATTAATAATAGACTTAGAATGATTTTAAATTAAGATAATTTAAATCTATCTTTCATCTACATTACTTCTTTAATATATTCGACTATTGCTAAATCAGCTGGAAGCCACTTTACTGAATCAAGTTGTTCCTTATTTAACCATTTTGAGTCTTCCGCTTCTTTTAGTGTTAAATTACCAGATAATATACTGCAAAAATAGCAACTCATCGATAAATGAAATTTTGGATAATCAAATTCAACTGTATCAATATAGTTATTGATTTTTATATTGATATCCAGTTCCTCTTTGATTTCTCTCACCAATGCATCTTCTGGTGTTTCCCCTTCTTTAATCTTTCCTCCAGGAAACTCCCAAAAACCTTTATAATCCCCATATCCTCTTGCAGTTGCGAGTACTTTATCTTTATCACGTATTACTGCAGCCACTACATTTATTGTTTTCATAACTTTAAATCTCTTCGATTCCTAAACTTCTTAAATACTTGTAAGTACCATCATAATATTCTGGTAATCGTGTACTATCTTCCCAATAACCATTAGGATTCTTGTTACCGTTACCTTCTGGTACGCAAATAACCATGCCAACTCTAGCACGAGTAAGAAGTACTCTATACGCATTCAACATATATTTAATACGCTCCGAACTTGATATTGTGTTCGGCAATATTTCTTTCCATGCTGTTTTTCCATTAAATCGATAAAAATGCCATTTACCGTTTTCATAACGCATGTCTGCATCCCACAGTAAACAAGTATAATCTAACTCTAATCCTTGAACCTGAATTTCAGTTGCTGCATCTTCTAAATAATTAGAAGATCTAGTATCTTGTTTATCTTCAAGGAACCAATGGACTGCATCCTCATCTCCAGATGGTAATACATGTATACCTAATGGTTTATATCTTGCGGATTCTTTACTAATCAGAACACCTGTTCTCTCTGTTCCTCTCACTTTATCTTGAAGCCATCTCTTAGCTTTCTCCATATCTCTTGTTAAAACAATCGGATATTTATCTTTTATCTCTGCAAAGATGGAAGATGCACTATCATTAATATCTAATAATGCATGTACAAAAGCAGATAACTTTTCTGCCCTATAAGAACGTAAGGAGACTCCTAAATGCAAACTATTAGAGTAAGTGACATTAGGGTTATATTTCAGCAGTTCATTAACTTGTCCTTCTGCATATTCTGCTTCTGTTAATTTCGGAGAAATGTATACTTTCCAATGAGTAAAGGTTGTATTCAATGATTTAATCCATTCGGAAATACCTGCTTCACCTGTATTGATTTCTTGACCTCCACCTACTAGACATACGATAGTTGCCCAGTCTTCACGTTGATCAAGTGACCATATTAGAAATGATGCTTCAGACATAGGAAAATTAGGGACTTTAAGCTTATTTCCGTATGTTCCTCCTCGTTTCAGATAATTTGCTAATCTTTCATGCGTCCACGATCTTTGTGCTTCATCAAAAATTGCAACATGTTCAACTTCACCATATCCTGCATCTTGCATCTTTACTGCTTTTTCTTTATCAATTTCTAATACACCATTTTCAACGGGATTTTTAATCTTTGCAAGCATGGTATCTCTATATCTATGAATGATTTGTATAAATTTACTTACCTCTCGTTTGGAGTCAGACTTATTCTTCTTTTCACCTCTCGATTTACACTTTGTATAATTATCAAGAGCTAAAGCCTCATTCAATACTGCAACTAGAGGTCCGTTTCCGGAAAGATATATCGCACCTTCATCTAAAATCGGCGCATCAGTTCCTTGATATGTCTGTTTTACTGCAACATCTAAGCCTACCAATGTTTTTCCAGCACCAGGAACTCCAGTCACAAAGCAAATACTCTTCTCACCATTTTCCTTACTACGTTTAATAACTTCAAGAATATACGCAATCGTAGTATCCGTCATAACCTTATCAGCTTCATGTCTTGTAATATCCTCTACCGAATGGCTTTCGTAGAGTGTTCTGGCTGCTTCGATAATTGTTGGTGTTGGCGCATAGGGGCTGATAGTCCAGTTACTATCTATATCTTCTTCATCTGGATATATATTAATAACCATACGAATTAGTTCCTGAATTCCTCCTTTACCTGTCACAAGTGGATTGAGAACTTTATCGTTGTATACCGATTTCTGAATGATCGAGGATTGTTTTTGATATTTGGTTGCAATTAGAATAGGTACTATCACTTTTGACTCACTAAACTTATGAAAGTTCCTTAAATCCAAAGCATAGTCAAGAACTTGATCAATATCATTTTCTACAATTTTTGATTCGCCCACCTTAAATTCCAAACAAAAAATAATTCCTCTTAAAAGTAGAACTACATCAATTCTTTTTCCAAGTCTTGGAATATCATACTCAAAAATAATTTTCCCATTTGAATACTTCCATGGTAATAACTCTTTTTGAAGAATCTCAACCTCATTAATCCAAGCTTCTCTAGTTGTAGTAAGTGCATCACCATGGTAGCCTTCACATAAGTTACCAAAGATTGCATCACGCTCTTTACTCAGGAATTCACTCAAATTATTCTCATATAAACATCGTGGATTCTTATTCATAATTATTAAATCCCCTTACCCTTATTGAATATATTGTATCATTTTGTTTCACATTTTCCTCAGTTTTATGATATTCATTTCTTTATTTATCTCTAAAATATTGCATGCTTCCCTAATATTCATATTATCTGCATATTTTAACTTATTTTATATTATTATAACTTTTATGATGTTAATATAATATATAACATAGTTAATAAGGAGATAGAGTAATGAATGCTTTAGATATACTTGGTCTTACAATCAATTTAAAAAAATGGAATAAAGAGAAACAACTACCTTTATTCATTTTAAATGATTATCTTATTCAGAAAGCTATCATCAATGATATTGAATGCTTGTCTTTAACCCCAAAGGGAGATATACCAACTCTACCTGCATTTAAGAAGCAACTAAGTATCATAAGGGAAATAGAAAATGTACCTATCTTTCTACAATTAAATGCCATCTCTTCATTCAGAAAACGAAATCTTCTCGAAAATAAAATTCCATTTATTCTAAAGGATAAAATGGCTTATTTACCTTTCATGACAACTTATTTAACAAATACACAGTATGAAGATAAAAGCATTGAAAAAATATCTTTAGCCACTCAATTATTATTTACGTGGATTTTGTATCAAAATACAAATAAGTATTATGTAAGTGATGCAGTTAAATCACTTGGTTTTTCAAACATGACACTTACAAGAGCATATCGCCAACTATGTACAACAGAACTATTTAAAGAACATAAGGACGGCAGGAAAATTTTTCTAACAACAAGCCTATCTAAAGTAGATTTATTCAATAAAATGAAAGCTTACCTGCAGCCAACATTTTATTCACAAGGATATATCTTAAAAAAAGAAATTACTAAAGATATGATTCTAGCTGGTGAGTTTGCATTTAGCCAACACACTCACCTCAATCCACCTAAGCTTAAGACATATGCTATCGAAAAGAAGCATAGCAAGAACATAAAATTACAGAGAGAATGTTATTCATATGATGAACAAGTCGAGTTACAAATATGGAAATACAATCCCCTGCTCTTTAGTCCAAACCCAAAAAACATCGATGTTATTTCTTTGATTCTATCTTTACTGGGAAAAGAGGACGAGCGATTGGATATCGAAATCGAGAACTTACTAAAGAAAATATTTAAGGAGACGTTTTAACATACAATGATTGGAATTGCATCATTCAAAGAATATTTTAAAGGTTTTGAAGATCAATATGTCATTATCGGTGGAACCGCATGCGAAATTTTGATGTCAGATAATTCGTTAAATTTCCGTGCAACAAAAGATATTGATATGGTACTCATTATTGAAACCCTGACAAAAGAATTCTGTGAGATATTTTGGCAATATATCAATGATGCAGGTTACGAACATATAAGCAAAGCAACCAACAAATCTGAATACTACCGTTTCTCAAACCCAAAATCTCCTGATTACCCTAAGATGATTGAATTATTCTCTAGAAAACAAGATTGGCTTTTATCATCCATAAAACATAATATAATACCAATTCATATCGATGACGAAGTATCAAGCCTATCCGCTATTCTATTAGATAATACTTATTACAACTTTCTTACCGAAGGTATCTCAAAGATTGATGGTATCTCTATCCTTAATGCAGAACACATCATTCCATTTAAAGCCAAAGCATGGATAGACTTAACATATAGAAAAGAACATGGAGAGCTAATTGATAGTAAAGATATTAAAAAACACAGAAATGATATTATTCGTTTATCTACTTTACTATCACCAAACTTAAATATAACTTTACCAAATAAAATAAAAGAAGATTTATCATTCTTTATTCAAAAATTAAATGAAGAAGAATTCAGTCTTAAGCAATTGGGTATAAATCATATTTCTAAAGAGAAACTCATCCAATTTTTAAATCAATTTTATAACTTGTAACGGATTATTCTTAATGTTCTAATAACAATTTAAAACCAGCAAAACTATTTGCTGGTTTTAAGTTCTGATTTTACTTGTTTGAATTATTCCCATTCAATTGTTCCCGGTGGCTTGGATGTGATATCCATGGCTACACGGTTAACATGTTTTACTTCATTTACGATACGTGTGGAGATCTTATCAAGTACATCGTATGGGATTCTTGCCCAGTCTGCTGTCATGCCATCGATAGATGTAACTGCACGGATAACGACTGTGTAGTCGTATGTACGTTGGTCTCCCATAACACCTACAGAGCGGATGTTTGGTAAGCATGTAAAGTATTGCCAGATGTCTCTTTCAAGTCCTGCATTGCGGATTTCCTCACGTAAGATTAAGTCTGAATCACGAACGATTTCTAACTTCTCTTCTGTGATTTCTCCAAGTACACGGATGCCAAGTCCTGGTCCTGGGAATGGTTGACGCCATACCATTTCTTCTGGTAGTCCTAACTCTGTACCTAATGCACGTACTTCATCCTTGAACAACTTGCTTAATGGTTCAATCAGTTTGAAGTTCATATCTTCAGGCAAGCCACCTACGTTGTGGTGTGACTTGATTGTCTGTGCTGTCTTTGTGCCTGATTCAATAATATCTGTATAAAGTGTTCCTTGTGCTAACCACTTAATATCTGTTCCTTGTAAGAGTTTCGCTACTTCATCACGGAATGTGTAGATGAATTCACTACCGATAATCTTACGCTTTTGTTCTGGGTCTGATACACCAGCAAGCTTATTCAAGAAGCGTTCTCTTGCGTCAATCTTGATGAGGTTGAGTGACATGTTACGTGTGAATGTTTCCATAACACCTTCTGCTTCACCCTTACGTAAAAGACCGTGGTCAATAAACATGCAGTATAGATTCTTGCCAATTGCCTTATCTAATAAAGCAGCTACTACGGATGAGTCTACACCACCGGATAATGCTAGTAATACCTTATCATCGCCAACTTGTGCTCTAATTTCTTCAATCTGTTGGTTTACAAAATCTTTCATTGTCCAGTTGTTTTCAGCCTTGGCAATGTTGAATACGAAGTTTCTTAACATATCTAGTCCATACTCAGAGTTACGTACTTCTGGGTGGAACTGTAATGTATAGATCTTCTTTTCATCATTAGCGCTTGCCGCAAATGGACATGTATCACTGCTTGCTACGGAATGGAATCCTTCTGCTAGTGTGGATACTTGATCACCATGGCTCATCCATACAATTTGCTTTTCAGGTAAACCAGCAAATAATGGAGATGTTGTATCAACTGTAATCTCTGTACGACCATATTCCTTCTTATCAGATGGTGTAACGTTACCACCATTCATGAAGTGTGTCATCTGCATACCATAACAGATACCTAAAATAGGTAAGCCTGATGTGAAGATTGCTGGATCACACTTAGGTGCATCCTTTTCATAAACACTGTTTGGGCCACCAGAGAAAATAATTCCCTTTACATCTTGCATTGCAACAATTTCTGCAAGTGTCATATCTCCTGGATGAAGTTCACTATAAACTCCAAATTCACGAATGCGTCGTGCGATTAATTGGTTATATTGACTTCCAAAATCTAAGACGATAATTTTATCTGCCATTTTAATCTCCTACTCTCTTATTACATTACAAATATCATACATGATAATTGTATTTGTTGCGCTGTGTTTTTGCAATTATATGAAAATCACAAACAAAAAACCATGCGAAATATTCACATGGTAATATTTTTACTTATTCAGCTGGGATAACGGAACCATCAGACCAGTTCTTCTTGATGAATTCACGGATTTCTTCAGACTGTAATACCTTCACTAAAGCTTGGATCTTTTCATCCTTTTCATGACCTTCTTGGCAAGCGATGATGTTTACATATGGGTTCTTTGAATCAGCCTTTTCAAGGATTAATGCATCAGAACCTGGCTTTAGACCTGCGTTAATTGCAAAGTTACCGTTGATAGCTACTAAATCACCTTCACCGTTTTCATAAGCTGTTGCGAGTAATTCTGGTTTTACTTCCTGGAATTTTAAGTGCTTAGGATTGTTTGTGTCGTTATCGATATCTGCGATTGTTAAGTTTAAAACATCTGCGTTTTCTGGTAACTTCACAAGGTTTTCCTGTGCAAGAATTGCTAAGATACGACCGTTATCTGCTACAGAGTTAGAAATAACAACTGTTGAACCATCCTTGATGTCAGAAACTTTCTTGATTGTCTTAGAGTAGATTCCAAATGGTTCGATATGAACTCCACCTACATTAGAAATCTTGTAATTCTTTTCTTTCTTTTCTTTATCAAAGAATGGAACGTGCTGGAAGTAGTTTGCGTCTGCTTCTCCATTAGATACTGCTTCGTTTGGAATGAAGTAATCATCTGTAACTGTTACTTCTAGGTCGATGTTGTACTTGTTCTTTAAGATGGACTTAGCTTCTTCTAGAATCACTGCGTGTGGGTTAGCAGTTGCAATCACTGTTAACTTTGTGCTATCTGAAGCTGTTGATGATGCACTTTCTTTTTTGGATGTTCCGCAAGCTGTTAAGCCTAATGCGAATGTTGCTGCTGCAATAATCTTTGTAATCTTGTTCATGAGTTTTCTCCCTTTTCTTTTTTATATATATTTATCGTTTGTCGATTCGTTTTACGATTGCATCACCCATCCACTGTATTGCGAATACAATGACGATAATGATGATGGTTGAAGTATAAAGTATTAAATCGTTTCTTCTTGCAAAACCATATAAGTATGCGAGGTTTCCAAGTCCTCCAGCACCGATGGCACCTGCCATTGCTGTATAGGAGATTAAGGAAATTCCTGTTACTGTGATTCCTGAGATTAAGGATGGTAATGCTTCAGGAAGTAATACTTTCAAAATAATTTGCCAATTGCTGGCGCCCATTGCTTTACTTGCTTCAATGGTACCTTTGTTTACATCTTGGAATGCGATGATGCACATTCGTGCATAGAACGGCGCTGCCGCAAATACCAGTGAAGGTAAGGCTGCTGTAGCTCCTAACATAGAACCTACAATCAACTTTGTAAATGGGATTAAGATAATCAATAAGATGATAAATGGAATTGCACGTAATACGTTGATAATTACATCAATCACTCGATTGATAATCTTATTTTGGAATAATCCACCTGTTTGTGTACAGTACAGTAGAATACCAATTAGTAAGCCTAGGACTGTCGCAAGTACAAGTGATACGGCTGTCATATAGAGTGTTTCATTGATAGCTTTGAATAGCTGATCTAAATTCAGTACACCACCTATCATTAGAGCACCTCCACTATGACATTGTTGTCAGTTAAGTATGTCACAAACTTGTTGTAGTCACTATCAACTCCACCACTAATATGAATGTATGTAACACCCATTGGTCCAACAGAGGATTGTGAGATGTTTGACTCTACAATCGATATCTCAAATGGTACAAGTCTTGCCGCATTGATAATCGTTGGCTGCTCTGCATTATTTCCTGTAAAGGATAAACGTAGTAACTTACCACTTGGATATTTCTCTTTTAAGCTCTCCGCCAATTCTTCGATTGTTTGGTTGGCTTCAATATTCTGTACGAATCTTCTTGTGACTGCGTGCTTTGGATGTTCGAACAATTGCTTCACTGTTCCTTCTTCCACAATATTTCCATCACTCATCACTGCCATTCGTGTACATATCTTTTGAACAACTTCCATCTGGTGTGTAATCATCACGATGGTGATTCCTAAACGCCTATTGATTTCTCTTAATAGTTCAAGAATCTGCTCTGTTGTATCAGGGTCTAGCGCAGAGGTTGCCTCATCACATAGTAGAATTCTTGGCGAATTGGCAAGTGCTCTTGCAATACCAACTCTTTGTTTTTGACCACCTGAGAGTTCACTTGGGTATGCATCTTCTCTTCCTGTTAAGCCTACCATTTCAATTAGCTCAGCTGCTCTTTGTTTTCTTTCTGCTTTAGGAACATGCGCGAACTCTAGAGGAAGTTCAATGTTTTCAGCGACTGTTCTACTCCATAGGAGGTTGAAGTGTTGGAAAATCATACCGATTTGTTGACGTTGTAAACGTAGTTCTTTAGGACTAAGTTCTTTGAAGTTGACACCATTGATGATAACATCACCAGCTGTCTGTACTTCGAGTTGATTGATCAAACGAATTAACGTACTTTTACCAGCACCGGAATATCCGATGATGCCGTAGATTTCACCATCATTGATGGTGAGTGAAACGTTGTTTACCGCATGGATGTTTTCCTTATTTGCTTTGAATGTTTTCACTATGTTGTATAACTCAATCATCGCTGCCTCCTATCTATATAAACAAAAATCCCGCACTTACACTTACATGTAAGGACGGGATATATAATCTCGTGTTACCACCTTAGTTTATATGTACTTCACAATACATACCTCATCGAGTACTAACATACTCTATGTCTATAACGGGACATCCCGATACCCCCTACATTTCGGAAGTACAACTCCAAGACCATCTTCACTAAACCTTCGTATATCCTCTTCTCAGCGCTCGAGGACTCTCTGTGATACTATCTTTCAGCTACTCTTCTTATCATCGCCTATGGTTATAGTTTATTTAGAATTTAATAAATGTCAACAACTTTTTTGAGATTTTTTTGTAAATTTTGTTTTCTTCCATGAAAAGTCTGTAAAATATTACATTTTTTGTAATACTACAAACGAACTTGGTCCAATTGTAAGAGTTAGCTCTTCAATAGATGCTTTTCCAATCGTATAGATTGGCTTATAACCTTGTAGCTCATCAAGAGAAATTGTCTCCTCTAATCCACTTGGATTGATTGCTAGTATCAACTTTCCACGTTTGTATACAAATGGCATCTTCTCCTTCTCAGCATAAATCACATTGAAGTCTGCATCAGCCTGTAAGTCTGCGTGCTTGTGACGTAATTCCACAAGAGATTTTGTCGTAGAATAGAGGGAATTTTTATCATTAATTTGATCTGCAACGTTTGGTGCATCTGCTGATGAATCCACGGCTAGATAGAGTTGATGTGCTCCTGCTGTTGAAAAGCCCTTGTTTACGCTATTATCCCACTGCATTGGTGTGCGTGATCCTGTACGTTGGAAGCCACCTTCTTTGGAACGTATATCCTTCATATAGCGCATACCAATTTCATCACCATAGTAGATAAATGGTACTCCTGGCATTGTTAAGATAAATGCATATGCAATCTTTAACTCTTCTGGAGTTAATGTATTAGCCGGACGAGGTGTATCATGGTTGCATGTAAACATGGAGATATAACCATTCTGCTTTGTTGCCTTGTATTTAGGCATGTAGTCATTTAAGAAACGACAGATATCACCCTTACCACTCTTTAAGAAGAAGCTATTATCTTCCCCACCTGTTTCATAATCACGTAATAATGTGTTATATCCATTGTGCCAATGATCTAAGTAGAAATCCATGTGGAAGCCACCACCATTGATCGCTTGTTGTGGATTGGACCATTCACTGACAAGTGCTGCTTCTGGATACTCTTGATCTAGCATATTACGAACATCTCTCCAGATTTTCGCAGTCGCTGATTTCTTGTTATCATCATTCTTCACAAGTGAATCTGCCATATCTACACGGAAGCCATCTGCACCATGATCTAGCCAGAAGCGCATCACATCTTTCATCGCTTCTTTGGTAGCGATAGCTTCTGGACTATCAACTGCAGACATCCAACTTTCTGTACGATCTAACCAACCATAGTTGAGCGCCGGTTGAGACGCAAAGAAGTTTAACATATAGGCACCATTTCGATCAGACATACCTGCCATATATGGATGATCTTTAACCCCAACAAAAGCACCATTTGTCCATACATAACGACTAGAGTATTCATTTTCTTCTGGTTGCTTACTTGCGTTAAACCAAGCATGTTCATCAGATGTATGACCAGGTACTAAATCTAGCAATACTTTGATACCACGCTTATGTGCTTCTTCAAATAAGCGATATGCGTCTTCATTTGTACCATAACGAGCCGCAACCTTCTTATAATCCCTAACATCATATCCTGCATCCATAAATGGTGAGTCATACATTGGATTAATCCACAATGCATTACAGCCTAGTTCTTTGATGTAATCTAACTTCTGGATGATACCTTCTAAATCACCGATACCATCTCCATTTGTATCATAGAATGACTGTGGATAGATTTCATAAAACACTGCATCTTTTAACCATGTTGGCATAACTTATTCTCCTAAAATTTCTAAAATATCCCCTGAAGTAACAATTTTGTACTGGAAGTTTGGATATTCTTGTTGTAACGTTTCTAATTCTTTTTGAATTACTTTTTCTTTGCGATGTGCTGTATTTAATAATATACCAGTTACACCACAAGATGCCGCAACTTGCATATCACTACCAACTTCATTACCAATCATGACACAATCACAAACATTAAGTTTATGGTCATCTAGTACTTTTTGCATAAATGCTTTCTCTGGCTTACGGATACCGTAATCAGCAGAGATATACATGTAATCAAAGTATGGAATTAAATCACACATACCCATCTCCACTAGCGCAAAAGAGCGCTGTGCATTGGATAGTAAGATAATTTGATGCCCTTGTTGCTTTAATGTTTGTAATGTCTTGATGGTATTGAGGTATGGTTTACAACGTACTCTTGTCAAACGTCTAAACTCTGTTTCCACAAAGAGTAACCAAGTCTCCATATCTTGGACTCGTAATACTTCTTTGTGCATAGGAGCTTCATCATATAAACGTTTGAATACATTTTTAAATTGAATATCAATATATGTATCAGGATGAAGTGCTTCTACACGATCCCACTCTTCTTTATTAAACTTTAAATATGCTTGTTTAAACTGTTCTGGTGTATAGATAGCACCATAACATGCATACATGTCTGATAGTGCTTTCCACACCTTATGATTATGTAATTCCGTATGAATATCAATGAGTGTTCCATACAAGTCAAAGATATATGTTTTCATGTGGTTCCTCCTGATTCATATCTATCATACTACGTTTTTACAAAGTAAACGGCAGGACCAAAAGGTTCTACCGTTTTTGTTTTATTATCCTTTAACAGCGCCAGACATTCCTTCAACGTAGAATTTCTGCATGTATACGAATAAGATTGCGATTGGAAGAGAGATAATAACCGCACCAGCCGCAAAGCTTGTGTACCATTGGTTAATATATTCCTTCTGTAACATATTCCATAAACCGATTGCGACTGTAAATTGATCTGCGTTAGCACGAACAATAACTTTCGCAAAGATAAAGTCTACCCATGGAGCGATGAATGAAGTCATAACTGTATAGATAATGATTGGTTTTGATAATGGCATTGTAATTCTTGTGAACACTTGCCATTGTGTAGCACCATCCATAATCGCTGCTTCATCGACAGAACGTGGAATCGTATCAAAGTAACCCTTGGCAATTTGGAAGCCTAAACCAGTACCAGCAGAATATACGATGATAAGTGCTAAACGTACTGCAGAACCTTCTGTTAAACCAAGTGCTTTTAAGATATAGTATTCCGCAATCATAGCCATAAATCCTGGGAATAAACCAAGAATCATCGCTAAGTTCATATATGGCTTACGTAGCTTGAAACGCATACGAGATAAGCTATATGAAACAGATAATACGAAGAATGTTGAAATAATACATGTGAATACCGCGATGATGAGTGTATTTGCAAACATACGTGGGAAGTTTAAGACGTTACGGTCTGTAAATAACTTAATGTAGTTTGCAAGTGTATATCCCTTAGGGAAGAATGTACTTACATAGGATCCCTGTTCAGCTCTAAAGCTAGTTAAGATAATCCAGAAAATTGGTAATACCCATATCGCTGCTAGCATTGCCAAAAATACATGAACGAAGAAGTTACCAACACGGCTGGATACGCTCTTTTTATTACGTTTTAGTGTATTCGTACTCATTACATGAACGCCTCCTCATTCTGATAAGACTTCGATCTACGATATGTGATCAATGTGACTGTTGTTAAGATAATGAATGTCAAGATACCGATAACTGCACCTAAGTTATAGTACTGTTGATCGATTGTTAACTTGTACAACCATGTTACGAGCAAGTCTGTTTGACCTGCAGTATCTCCAACATATGTTGGTCCACCACCTGATAAGAGGTAGATAACGTTAAAGTTATTGATATTACCAACAAATGATGTAATCAAATATGGTGTAGTAACAAATAACATGTAAGGAAGTGTAATCTTGAAGAAGATCTTCACTGGTCCTGCACCATCCATACGAGCTGCTTCATAGAGCTCGCCTGGAATGTTCTGTAAGATACCTGTTACCTGTAACATTGTATATGGAATACCAATCCATAAGTTGATTACGATAATTGTGATTCTAGCCCACATCGCATCTGTTAAGAATGGTAGTGGTCCACTGATTAATCCATTATTCTGTAGTAACACGTTGATTGCACCTGATGGTTGTAACATGATATTCATAATCATCAAGGAAATAAACTGTGGTACAGCAATAGACAATACAAAGCAGAAACGCCAGAATCCTTTTGCCTTTGTTTCCTTACGGTTAATGATCATCGCAAGGATCATACCTGTAATGTAGTTTAAGAATGTCGCAACAAGAGCCCAAACAACTGTCCAAGCAAGTACATGCCAGAACTGTCTACCTATGTTACCACTGAAGTTTAATACACGCTTAAACTGTGTTAGTCCATTCCAATCGAACAACTGTAAGTGTTCATCTTCTTTGGAATAGGATGTAAATGCCATACTGATCATATACACTAATGGCACGATATTGAATACTAAGATACCAACACATGGTAATGTCATCAATGTGATATGTAAGTTTCCATCTAATAGAGACTTCAGATCTTCCTTAAAGGTATTGATGTGTTCATTATTTTCTTTCTTTAGTTGTAGTTTGTATGCATGCTTAATCTGTAATACCCATAATAGGATAAATCCAGCGATGACGAATAATGCAACAACTCCAAATAAGAGAATAAGTTGTGAGTTATCCCCGGCAGAATATTCAAAAATTTGTTTTGCTTCATTCCACACTTTACCCTGTGCTTCATCACCAAGTGACGGTAGCAATGTTAAAGCATGAATACCAGAAGTAGCCATATATAAGAAGAACGCTACTTCTAGAAGGAATATGAGGCAACCTTTAATTTTCTGCCCTTTCAAAAATATACCAAGTCCCATAAATGGGATGGATAGCTTCGTTTGTAAATCACCTGATGTTATTGCTTTTAACACTGTGATTTTATCCTGAATCTTTTTATTTTCCATACGATTACCTCAATTCTATAAACGAAGAAGAATGCGGTTAAAATAAGTATCTCAACCACATTCTTTTAATCAGTAATGCAATATTATTGAACGGAAGCAGTGTTCATTGCCTTGTTCATGCTCTCTGTCTTTTCAGCAGCATTTTCGTGTGTTACTGTACCGGCAACGATTTCCTTACCCATTGATTCTGCTGGTGTCCAATATTGAGCCATGCCTGACTGTAGTGGCTGTACAATTGAAGCAAAGTCCATTGTATCCATCTGTGCCTTAGCCAATGCATCAGAAACTTTCAATGATGTATCTGTAGGAATGATATTACGTAAGTCGTAGTGAGCTTGTTGAGCCTTTGCACTACCTAAGAATGAAGCTAATGCAACTGCAACTTCTGGATTCTTACTTGTTGGGTTAACACCAATAGCCTTAGAACCTGCGAATGCCTTTAACTGAACTTCCTTACCATTTAATGTGTACTTAGGAGGAGCTACGATACCAACGTTTTCTTCACCTAAAGCTTCAACAACTGCCTTGTAATCCCAAGTACCTGAGAATAATGCATTGATTGTACCATCAGCTAATGTGCTTGGTGTTAAACCAGCCGCATCCTTGAAGTTAGGATTCTGAACTAAGTCAACTAAGTAATTTGTAACTGCTGTACCCTTTTCACCACCGAAATCGATACCAGCTTTAGCATCTGCTCCATTTTCACCGAATAATGTGCATCCGTTAGCTGCATAGAATGCTTGAATATACCAAGAGTTAGAGAGTGGGAAACCAACCTTACCCTTTGTAAGCATTGTATCTAAGTTCTTAACATCATCTTCAGAGAAGACGCGCTTGTCATAGTACATGAACCATGTGTTTGCTGTAAATGGAACACCATATACAGAGTTTTCATAAGTTACTGTATCAACAGTAATGTCACTGTTGTTCTTCTTGATTGCTTCTACTGCAGATCCACCTAATTCAGCGATAGCGTTAGCCTTTAATAAATCTGGGATCTGGTCGTTTGCGAACATGTAAACGTCAGCTGCTGCTGATGGGTCAGCTGCTACTAATGTCTTCGCATCACCTTCAGGACATACGCCTGTGTTGAATGTTAACTTCCATTCTGGGTGAGCTTCCTGGAAAGCATCTAATTGCTTCTTGAGCCAGTTGCCCTGTTCTTCTGATTGATCTTCAGATGGTGTCCACACTGTAAGTGTAACTTCCTTAGAATCTGAAGCTGTTGTGTTTGATTCCTTCTTGCTGCCGCATCCTGCTAATACAGAGATACCCATTAAAGCAGCTAAACCAAGTGATGCTAACTTTGTACTTTTCATGTTATCCTCCCGAAAAAGTTTATATATTTGTAAACGTTACTGGAAACGTTTACAATCCTATAGTTTTATTTTATGCAAAGCGCTTTCAAATTTCAATATCTTTTTATGAAATTTTGAAATTAATACTCTAAATTCTGGTGAGACTCTCTACCAAAGATGTGCATTACATTACCACCGAATGTAAAGTTGATCTTATCGCCGATCTTAAATGTCTTACCACCGAGGTCTAATGTTGGAACGATGATAATGCTATCCTTACCGCATGCATTTACGTGTATGTGGATTGCAGATCCCATCATTTCGCTTACATCAACTGTACCTTCGATTGACTTTCCACTTTCACCACCAAGTGAGATATGTTCTGGACGAACACCTACTGTAATTGGCTGTGGTTGTACATTCTTTTCAGCTAAGATGGCTTGCTTCTCTTCAGAAACTTCCATCACAGCATTCTCTATCTTCACGCAGTACTTACCAGCTTCATTCTTTAAAAGTTCACCACTGTAGAAGTTCATCTGTGGCATACCGATAAAGCCTGCTACGAACTCATTGATTGGATGATCGAATAACTGCTGTGGTGTTCCTACCTGTTGGATAACACCATCCTTCATAATAACGATACGATCACCTAGTGTCATTGCTTCTGTCTGGTCGTGTGTTACATAGATAAATGTTGCCTTAATCTTCTGTCTTAGCTTGATGATTTCAGCACGCATCTGGTTTCTTAATTTTGCGTCTAGGTTAGAGAGCGGTTCATCCATCAAGAGTAACTTTGGATCACGAACAATCGCACGTCCAATTGCAACACGCTGTCTTTGTCCACCAGATAAAGCCTTAGGCTTACGGTCAAGATATGGTGTTAAGTCTAGGATTTCAGCTGCTTCTTCAACCTTTACCTTGATTTCATCAGCTGGAACTTTGTGCATCTTGAGTGGGAATTCAAGATTCTGACGAACACTCATATGTGGATATAGCGCATAGTTCTGGAAAACCATCGCAATATCACGATCCTTAGGAGAAACGTTGTTCATTAACTTTCCATCAATAAATAATTCTCCACGTGTAATGTCTTCTAATCCTGCAACCATTCGTAATGTTGTAGATTTACCACAACCAGAAGGACCTACTAATACAACGAATTCTTCATCGCCGATTTCTAAGTTGAAATCATCAACCGCAACCACACCTTCATCTGTGATCTTTAGGTTCGTTTTCTTTACTTCGCCCTTCTTTTTCTTTTTTACCTCAACACTATTTGGGTAAATTTTTTGGACATGCTTTAGACTTACTGTTGCCATCTTACTTTTCCTCCACTGGTTTTTTGATACTAACACTTTCTCCCGCCAATACATGGAATGGAATAATTTCATGTATTACAGGTTTATTGTAATTCAATCTTAATAACAAGTCATCTACACTGCGTTTTGCAAGTTGCACCGCATCTTGTTCGACGGTAGCTAAACGTGGTGTTGTATACCTTGCAAAGTCGATCCCATCGTTACCAATAATCGATATATCTTTTGGAACATTTAACCTACGGTCGTTGATTGCTCGTAGTGCACCAATTGCCACAACGTCACTAACTGCGTAGATTGCGGTAACTTCCGGATAGCGGTCCAATAACTTGATTGTTCCATTATATCCATCCTCAAGTGAGAACTTGCCTGGCACAAATTGCTTACGTTTATCAAATGGTATCTTGTTTTCTTTAAACGCTGCAATTGCACTTTCTACACGTGTGGAACCAATTGATCCATCCTCAGAGACAGCAGATCCGCATACAATGCCAACCTTTCTGTGTCCTGATCGGATTAAGTATTCCGCTGCTGCACGTGCAGCTTCTCTATCATCTGTCGTGAAACTGGAGAGATTACTAAACTTCATCCCTGCTGCGCTTTCTGAACATAATACACATGGCACTTTAACACTCGTAAATGATTCACGGAAGTACTTTTGATTTCCACCCAAGAAGATAAAGCCCTTTGGTTTCTTCTCACTGCATATACGTATTGCCACTTCAACTTCGTTTTCAAGTTCATCCAAGTAGACAACGGAGACATCTTCCCCACTTTCCTGCAGATAACTTTGCATCTTTTCGACAATGATACTAAAGAAGGCATTGTGCAATCCCTTGATCAAAATCGTAATTGCGGATGCTGCAGATTGCTTTAAAAGTTTCGCATTTGAGTTTGGCTCAAACTTTTCGTCCTTGATTACCTTTTCAATTTTTTTCTTTGCTATTGCACTAACATCTGGATGGTTATTTATAACTCTGGAAACTGTACCAATGCTATACCCCGATATACGTGCAATATCTTTTATTGTCGTCATTCAAACCCCTTTATACTCGTAACCGTTTACGGAAACGTTTACAGGATACATCAAAATAATATGTTAGCGTTTACAAAGTGTCAAGAGAAAAAACCTTCTTTCGAAGGTTTTTCAACTAGTTTATTTTGATTGTTTAAACTTGCGAATAAAGATAAGGGCAGCGATACAGAACGCTCCGATTCCAACAGCACCATACATCATTACATTTGTCGCATCAGATGTCTTTGGTGTAGGTTTACTTGGTGCTGGTGTAGGCTGTACAGGCACCGGTGTAGGTGTTGGTACATATGTATTTGTAACCGTAAAGCCATCTGTAAGATTACCCTCTACACTTGCGGTGTAATTTGTGTAAGTATCTTCCGTTACACTGTAGTTAATCGCATTTCCTTGCATGTCTGTAACTGGCATCGTAACTGTCTCTTTCCAGTTATTTGTTGCGTTTAATACAATTGGACTACCTGTTTCAATTCCATTTGCTAAAACATGTAATGTTACTTCATCTAGCATATGAATTGGATCTGCCCAAACTTTCTTTACTTCAAATGTCTTTAGTTGACGATATACAAAGATCACTTCAATCGTTGTATTACCAATGACTTTACCTGTTACATTAGCTGGTGTTTCTACAAGTTCATATCCAGCGATTGTCTTTTCAGTTGCAGTATATGCCGCATTTTCAAGTCCATTTGTAACAACTGTTTCCTGTGGTGCCAGCTCATTACCTGCTTGATCTAAATACTTAGCTACGACGTTACCTCTAGGTGCACGTCTTGCATTTGAACTTAATGTTCCACCATTTACCGTAAGATTATGTTGTGAAGTCTTAGGTGCTTCATTATTAATTTGTGATTTGAGCGCTACAGGAAGGGTGTTATTTGTAACGGTTGAAGTATCCTTTACGATTAGCGGTAAATCTGGTCCTAAACGATATTGTGCCGCAATATTTTCGTCATCCATACTAATGATTTGGACAACAACCTTCGTTGGTTCAATTGAAAGAATCTTTGTCTTTACTCTCCTCTTAGGGAAGAATACTACACCATTTCCATTTGCACGTGTGGCTGCTGTATCAGCTGTCATAAAGCGGAAGTTTTGGGGATTTACCTCAGTACCTACCGCAATACGTGTTGTATCGAATTCAACTTTTCCATCTGTTAGTTCATAAGTCAGAACATCACCTGGCTTTAGTGGTGCACTATCAGGGTTGTTACTGCCTGAGGAATAACCACTTGGTGTTAGAGTTGCAGCACGAATTTCATCTGAGGAGTTTGTCTCTAAGTTGATTGTGCCATCTAACACCAAGAATGTTGGAACTTTATTTTGGAATGTACGTCCTGGAACATTGTATGAATTACTCGCTAGTTCTGTTCCATCATAGAGAATCTTCGCTACACGGTTGTAAGCTTGATTCTTAATAAAGTGATTAGAGCGAACGTTTCCACCAATATCAAAGTTGACTTCATCATATTCACCATTGAAAGTAACAGTTAAGTATGTATTCTCAGTATACTCATTGTCATAAGTTGGATTGATGACATCACTAAATGTATCAACATAGTGATCTTCATAATGTACGCTCAATTTACCAATTACTTTTTTCGTACCCGTCGCATCTGTTGTAGTAACATCAAGCCCATTTAATGGGTTAATATTGATGTTTTCAAAATCATAGCGTATGGTATCACCCGCATGAACTTGACCTGTTACTTCAGCGTGGATATTAAATTGGATCTGTGATGAGTAGTCGTTTGCTTGGGATGTCTGTATCGTTGCGGTATTTGTTACAGTAAATCCCGGTGCTGCATTAACACGAATTCCTGTTGTATGAAACAACATTCCTATCGCAAGCACTAGGGCACTTAGCGTGCGGATTAGATTTTTTGCTTTCATTGCCATCTCCTTACGTATCTGATTGATTGAAACTGTTGTGTAAATCTTTTTTTGATTCTTACAAATTCTTCCATTCGTAATCATCTACATACTAGGTATGTACAGCATTTTTTGCATGAAGAAAAAATGTTTACATATATACACATTTATCATAGCCGAACATAAATAAAATAATACTTGTTTCACATCACAAAAAGTCATTCTTAATAGTTACTTAATAATTAGTGTCGTATCTAGATACAAATTATAAAAAGGTGATTCAAAACACGTATGAATCACCTTGTATTCGTTTACACGAATGTGGATACTTTTTACTATTCCTGTGCTGACTTAATAAAGTTACGCAATTGTTCTTCAGATACATAGCCTGGTACATATCCTAAGAATTCACCGGATGGACGAACAACATACGTTGTTGGATAACCACTTACCTTATAAGTTCTTGTCATCTCTAAAGTTGTGTCATAAAGAATTGTAAAGTTATATCCCTTCTTCTTCATGTACTCCTCAACGTCAGAGATAGTACCCTCACCATTCAGGCCAGGAGCCGCAATCATAAGTACTTGAACATCGTCCTTCATCTCATCATTAATCTTCTGTAAACTTCCAAATTCTTCGTTACAGTAATGACACCATGTGCCAAAGAAGTTCATGACAATTGTCTTTCCCTTGTAATCGCTGAGATTATGAACATTACCTTCACCATCCACTAACGCGAAGTTATACTTTTCAATTGCAGTTTGGGAAGAGGCATCTGAATTCTCTTTTGAAGATGTATCTTCCTTGTTTGAAGTGTCTTCTTTTGTAGAAGTATCTTCCTTTGATTTGGAATCATCAACTGTTGTTGTTTCAGCTGGTGCTGAGGAACCACTATTTTGGAGAGCATTCATTGTGCTGAAACCACGGAATAACATAAAGCATCCCATTGCCAAGACAAGAACTCCACTTGCGATACCTGTATACTTCACAACATTCTTATTACGTTTGATTAGATTCAATATTTCTTCTGTAAAGAATCCAATGAGTAAGAAGATAACGATGAATCCTAATGCATAGGACGCAATATAGAGCCAACCAAGTCCGTTTGTAGCAGTAGATGCTAGCAAGATTGCTTGTGCCAATAATGGGCCTACGCATGGAGACCATGCAAAACTAAACACAAATCCCAACGCAAATGCTTTGAAGAAAGTCATCCCACCTTCTACACGCATTGTCTTTTGGTGTGTCTGATTCAAGAAAGGAATATTGATAATGTGTAGATTTGCTAGACCAAGGATAACTAGTAATACACCACCTGCAATTTGAAACTGCAATGTGTATTGCTTGAATACTGCTGCTAATGCACTAGATCCAAGTCCTGCAATCACGAACACTGTCGAGATTCCTAAGACGAATCCAATTGTTAGAATGAGTGTTTTCATTCGATCATAACGTACCTGTCCATTCTCGTCTGTCATCATGGAACCATTTGTAAGGTAGCCAATGTATAACGGAACAAGTGGAAGAATACATGGTGAGAAGAATGATAATAACCCTTCTAAAAATAGACCGCCAAGAGTAATAATTTCTTTCATAATACCGCCATTCTATGCTATAAAGCGTGTAATGCAGAGAATCAGGACGATAATTCCGAGAATAATACGATATATGCCAAATACCTTGAAGTCATTCTTACGAATGTAATTCATTAAGGTACGAATCGCAATAATAGAAACGATAAACGAAACCACTGTACCAATGAGTAAAATCATGAGTGGCCAAAAGCCGAATGAGAAGTCTGCTTTGATAATCTTTAAAAGGCTTGCACCAAACATTGCTGGAATTGCCATAAAGAATGAGAACTCTGCAGCTGTTGCACGATTAAATCCTAATAAAGTTGCACCAAAGATTGTACTTCCAGAACGACTTGTTCCTGGAACCAAAGCCAAAATCTGGAACATACCAACACCGAAGGCTTTCTTAGGTGTGATTTGACTAACATGTTCAATCGTAAACTTCTTTTCTCTATTCTCCATCCAGATAAACAGGATACCGTAGAGAATCAAAGTAATACCGATGATATATGGTGCACTCATCACATTGTCAATCCAATCATTCAGTAACATTCCTGCTACTAATGGAATGGATGCCACGACAACCATTAGCCATGTGTGGTAGATATTCTTTTTCTTAGGCTCTGATACGTTTTTGCCAAATGGGCATAAACGCTTCCAATACAACAACAGTACAGACAAAATACTACCGAACTGAATCACAACCTTGTACACATCCCAGAAGGCTTTATTTTTTTCAGGATCCGCAAAGACATTCAAAGGCATAAACGTCTGTAATAAAATTAAATGACCTGTTGAACTGATAGGTAGAAACTCTGTTACACCTTGTACAATTCCAAAAATTACAGATTTAATAATATTTAAGATAATATCCATTTTTGTTAACCTTCTTAGTCGTGATTAATACGATCAGCTCGCACTAAGTCTGCCTTGATTTGTTTGATACGTTTCGCAAATGCGCGTAAATCTTTCATTCGCCACATCCAGTTTGGAGCACCTACGCTACCAGGCATGTTTAAGCGTGCTTGGCTTCCAGCATGGATCCAGTCTGACATCGGAATAATTACCATGTCCGCATTACTATCCAACGAATAGTCAATCACGTCATCGACAAAGCTATGCTTGCGATATCCGTGTTTCCATAGGTATTGACGCATCTTTCTTCTTAAAGAAGCAGGTTGCTGGCAGTACCATGAATATGTCGTATCGTTGTCATGAGTCCCAGTATATACCAATAGATGCTTTTTATCTTCTTCCATGCCCTCAGGGTCAAATGTGAATTGAACAATACGCATACCTCTAAACTTGTAGTGATCTCTTAATTCCAATACTTCTGGACGTAAATCTCCTAAATCTTCCGCAACGATAGTAAGGTTTGGATATTGTTTGAATAATGTATCAAACAACTCATATCCAGGTGCTTCAATCCACTCACCTTCAATCGCGGTTGGACAATCTGCTGGAATCTTCCAATATGTATCAAAGGCACGGAAGTGATCAACTCTTACAACGTCAAACATCTCTCCCATGTATGACATACGCTCAATCCAGAATGTGAACTTATCCTTCTTCATAAAGTCCCAGTCATAAATAGGATTGCCCCATCTTTGTCCTGTCGCTGAGAAGTAATCTGGTGGAACACCAGCGATAAACGTTGGTCTACCATCTTGATTTAATAAGAAGTTTTCACGGTGTGCCCAAACATCTGCAGAATCCAAACCTACATAGAATGGGATATCACCCACCATCTGAATTCCTAAACTATTTGCATACTTTTTCAGTGCATGCCATTGTTGGTACAACACAAACTGCAAGAACATCTGGTATGCAATTTCATCGTCATACTTTGATAAATCTAATTTCTGATTAATAGGATAATCTTTCTGTTCCTTCTCCCATTCATTCCAAGGTCGTAAATTGTTCGCAACTTTAAAAGTCTTAAAGATTGCATACTCTTTTACCCAAGGCTTCTTGATAAAGGATTCGTATGCCTCATCCTTTTCAAACTTCTGATAGGCAAGGCGCAAATACTTATCATGATACTGGCGAACTTTCTCATACTGAATTGCATCATCGTTACGATGATAGGAAGGCACCTTCTCTAATAAACCTTGTTGCGCTAATACATCTAATGATATATAGAGCTCATCAACCGCATAAGATGAATACGGCTGATAAGGTGAATTTCCATATCCTAAAGGGTTTAATGGCAACAACTGCCAGATGCCCAGACCCGACTGGTGCATCATCTTCACAAAATCATATGCTTCTTTTCCAAAAGTACCACAACCGTGGCGGCCAGGCAGAGATGCGACTGGCATTAAAATTCCTGCTTTTCTCATATTACTATTCATTTAACTCCGCTTTCAGTTTAAATATTAACCCATGATCTAATATTTTTCCATGTCAAGTGAATGGAATTCACTTTTTTCTCATTTATGGTATAGTTGTCTATGATCTTAATTATTTTGATAAAGGAGATACTCATGACATTAGAGAAAAAACTTGAGTCAAGCTTAAAAAAGCAGATTAAAAATGCTACTGACAAAGAACTTTATGATGCGATTGTTGCTATCGTAAAGGAAAAACAAGATCAGGTTAAGAAGATTACAGGTGAAAAGAAGTTGTACTACATCAGTGCAGAATTCCTCATTGGTAAACAGTTAGGTAAGAATTTAATTAACTTAGGTCTATACGATGAATTAGCAAAGTTATTATCTAAGAATGGCAAATCCATCCGCACAGTTGAAAGTTTTGAAAAGGAACCTTCACTTGGTAACGGCGGTCTAGGTCGTTTAGCTGCCTGCTTCTTAGATTCCATCGCTACTTTAAACTTACAGGGTGATGGTGTTGGTCTAAATTATCACCTTGGTTTATTCCGTCAGGAATTCAAGGACAGAAAGCAACACGAAATTCCAGATGAATGGTTATATGGTTCTACAGTATTACGTGATACTGATGTATCCTTCCCAGTTGAACTTGCTGGCAAGACATACTACTCACATATGTATGACTTAGATATCATCGGATATAAGACAAACAAAAATACATTACACTTATTCGATTTAGATACTGTTGATGAATGTATCGTTCACGATGGTACAAAGTTCGATAAGAAGAATATTGATAAGAACTTAACACTATTCCTCTATCCAGATGATAGTGATAAAGACGGTCAGTTATTACGTATTTACCAACAGTACTTCATGGTAAGTAACGCTGCTCAATTGATTATCAAGGAAGAAAAAGAAAAGGGACACAGCCTCAATGATTTAGATAAGCATGTTTCTATCCAGATCAATGATACTCACCCTTCTATGGTAATTCCTGAATTAATTCGTTTATTGATGAATGAAGGTATTACATTCCGTAGAGCAGCAGATATTGTCGCTAATACATGTGCATATACAAACCACACAATTCTTGCGGAAGCTTTAGAAAAGTGGCCTCTAGATTATCTACAGGAAGTTGTACCACAACTTGTTCCAATTATCGGTGGATTAGATTATGCCGTAAATATTGCCTTCAAGGGTGATAAGGAATTAACAATCATCGATGATAGTCATCGTGTACACATGGCAAGAATGGACATGCATTTCAGTAATTCTATCAATGGTGTAGCAGCACTTCATACAGAAATCTTAAAACACCAAGAATTAAAGCCATTCTATAACATTTACCACTCTAAGTTTAACAACAAGACAAACGGTATCACATTCCGTAGATGGATCATGCATTGCAACCCAGATCTTGCAAATTACATCGATACATTAATCGGTGATGCATGGCGTAAGGATGCTAGTAAGTTAGAAGACTTATTAAAGTATATTAACGATACAGCAGTACTACAGAAGTTAGATGATATCAAGTACACAAATAAAGTACGTCTTGCGGATATGATTAAGAAGGAAGAAGGAATTGAAATCAATCCAAGTTCTATCTTCGATATCCAAGTGAAACGTCTTCATGAGTACAAGCGTCAACAGATGAATGCATTGTGGGTAATCTATAAGTACCTACAGATCAAGGCAGGTCAAAAGCCAGCTCGTCCTATTACCGTAATCTTTGGTGCAAAAGCAGCACCTGCATACATCATGGCAAAGAATATCATTCACTTGATTATTTGCTTACAAGACTTAATTAAGAACGATCCAGAAGTTAGTCCATACCTCAAGGTTGTTATGTTACAAAACTATAACGTAACAAAGGCAGAAACAGTTATTCCTGCATGTGATATCTCAGAACAAATTTCTCTAGCTTCTAAGGAAGCTTCCGGTACAGGTAACATGAAGTTCATGTTGAATGGTGCTATCACATTAGGTACAAATGACGGTGCTAACGTTGAAATCGGTGAATTAGTAGGTAAAGATAACATCTATACATTCGGACGTTCATCTGATGATGTAATCAAGCTCTATGAAACAAGTGGTTACCACGCAGCTGATTACTACAACAACAGCCAACTCATTCATGCATGTGTAGACTTCATCACAAGTCCAGAACTCATTAAGTTAGGCGACAAGCAGATGTTATCTGACTTACGTGATAACTTAATCAACAAAGACTGGTTTATGACATTACTTGACCTTGAAGAATACTGCAGAGTAAAAGATCGTGTATTAGCTGACTACGAAGATCGTCTCGCATGGAAGAAGAAGTCATTAGTAAATATTGCTAAGAGTGGATTCTTCTCAAGTGATCGTACAATCTTAGACTATAACCGCGATATCTGGCACTTAAAATAGGAGGTTACCATGATTGTAATCGAAATGAATAATGGCAAAGTCATCAAATTAGAACTTGATGAAGCAGCTGCTCCAAAGACAGTTGCAAACTTCAACAAACTTGTTAGTGAAGGTTTCTACGATGGATTATCATTCCACCGTATCATTCCTGGATTTATGATCCAAGGTGGTGATCCAGTTGGAAATGGAACAGGTGGTTCCAAGGAAAATATCGTTGGTGAGTTTGCTTCAAATGGATTTAACAATCCTATCAAGCATACTCGTGGTGTTATTTCTATGGCTCGCTCAATGGATCCAAACTCCGCAAGTTCCCAGTTCTTCATCATGCATGCAGATGCTCCACACTTAGATGGAAACTACGCTGCATTTGGACATGTTGTAGAAGGTTTGGAAGTAGTTGATGAGATTGCAAATACTCCAACAGACTTCCGTGATAAGCCAACAACTCCAGTTATTATCAAGCGTGCTTACATCGCTTAATTATTAAGACCTGTGTAATTAACTAAACAGGTTTTTCTTTTATCTATAAGCATTAAAAAAAGAGCGGTTATCCCGCCCATAAAATTACTTAACTAAATCCTTTAAAGTCTTGCTAGCCTTGAACTTTGGAGCCTTAGTAGCCTTGATCTTAATCTTTTCGCCTGTAGCTGGGTTTAAACCAGTGCGAGCCTTCTTCTTAACTACTGTGAACTTACCAAAGCCATTTAATGAAACTTCGCCACCCTTCTTGATTGTTGTAGCGATTTCATCAAATACGTAATTAACTGCTTCTCCAGCAGCCTTCTTTGTTAAACCGTATTTTTCTGCTAAATCATCTGCTAATGTCTTCTTTGTAACGACTTTTACTGTTGCCATGCTTATGGCCTCCTTTTATTTTGATAATTTTATTGTAATTGATTTTTATCTATTTTCAACCTTTGAATCTTAAAAAAGTGTTTATTTATGCATGTTTTTCGCATTTTTGATGCGAAATTGTTTATTTTTACAAAAAAAGAAGGCAAATTGCCCTCTTTTTAATTACTTAGCTGCCTTTTTTAAAGCTTCCTTAGTTGCTTCAATGATTGCTTTAGAAGTAAGTGTAGCACCAGAAACAGTGTCTACATCAGCCTTATTCTGCTTAACGATAGCTGCTGGAACTTCTTCTAAAGCACCATCAGCGATACCAGCTGTTTCCTTGTGGTCCTTAACTTCTACCTTTTCAATCTTTGAATCTGAAACTGTAACTGCAACTGTAACGTCGCCATTACGTCCTTCAGCTGTTGCTTCATATGTACCGGCGTTGTAAATAGCCTTTGATCCGCAACCTGCTAATGAAAGGATTGTAGCTGCTGCTAAAATGCTCTTAACTAATTTCATGTTCATTTTCTCCTTTAGTCAAATGTATTATACATAATTCTCGATATTTTTGGTATCCATTTGTTATTTTTATATAAATTAATCCTGCATAATCAGTTGATGATCACCCGTGTGATAATCGATTTTTATATTTGGTTGTACGTTATAACAGAACACGTTGAAGCAGATACCTTCTCCACCATCCTCTATCGAACGTGCTTCAATTAACACACCTGTTGCCACTAAATTATCCCCTTCAAAGATAGGTGTACATCGATATAGCACATGGTTTCCTGTTCGTAAGATATACCATGCCGTCTTATCCTCAAACGGCTGCATTCCTTCCACATTCATATAACGAGTACCAGTAATCAAATTCTTCACGTTTGCATTTTCACCACTTAATTCATACGCAATCAAGTGACAACGATTATACAAATATTTCCCATCGATAAAATCATACTTGGCTAAATGCCAACCAGTTGGTTTTATCATCGATATTGACTCACGCTTCTGCGTTGGCATAATATCAATGCCTATCATCGCCATCGCTGGACCACAGCGACCAAGATAATCCAGTTCACTATACGATTCGTATTCATCGCTCTGTAATTCTTCTTCTCTAAAGAATGGGATATTATGATTCACTTCTACGTATGGCGATGATGTATATGCTGGAATATCCGACATTGAAAATGAACCATCACGATTCACCGGAATCGCAGAAAAGAATGCTTCCCATATCATCACTGCCGATAATACTAATAAAAGCAGTGATGACAAAATGCGTTTACGATATCGATGAAAAGACTTATGGTATATCATCTTTGTAACGCATATCACTAGGTATGCAAATACCAAAAGAAATAATCCAATTGATAGATATTTTATAAATGACTGCTGGTTATACATACTTGTATTATACACACATCTATCTATCACTCTTTAAAAAAAGCGAGAATCCTCGCTTATAAACTCTGTAATACTTGGAAGACTAGATTTGCACAATGCTCAGCTGCCTGTGCTTCAAAGTCCTCATAAGATACCGTACTTTCTTCATCTGCTTTATCTGAGATTGCACGTACAATTACAAATGGAATGTGATAGTCCGTCGCAACATGCGCAATTGCACAGCCTTCCATCTCACAGCACTTTGCTCCAAAGTTTGAAATAATCCAATCTTTCTTTTCTTTTTGTCCTACAAAGATATCACCACTGGCAACACGTCCTTCAAAGACTTGAATTTCTGGAGCGACCTTTTGAATACTATCAACGACCAACTTGCGAAGCGTTTCATCAGCCGTAAAAGAGATTGTCTTTCTGCCAGGTACCATTCCAGCAGGATAACCAAATGGTTCTACACTAAAATCATGATATACAGCATCAGTAGAAACAACGATATCTCCAATATTAATTTGATTATCCAAAGATCCTGCAATCCCCGTATTTAGAATATGTGTAACATCATACTTTACACACATGGTTGTAGCACAAATTGCAGCATTGACTTTACCAATGCCGCATCTTGCGACAACAACTTCCGTATCACCAATTTTCCCTAAATAATATGTGTTATCTCCAACTTGTTCAATCTTATCGATTGTCATGCGTTCTTTGATAGATGTTACTTCCACATCCATCGCACCAATAATACCTACTCTCATCATTCTGCGTACACGAGGTGTGCCTCGTCAATCTCCTTTACTGTATTCTCTAAATAACGATTGGCAAGATACTTTGCCATCGGTAAATTCTGGTCTAAATAGTTACCACAATCACGAGCTTCTGCACCAGGGATAGCTCCTTCAAAGTCACGTACAAATTCAAATAATCCTTTTACAAGTGGAACGATTTCCTTCGAAGTTAAATTCCCTTCGCACAGTAAATAGAAACCTGTACGACAACCCATCGGGCCAAAATAAACAATACGATTTTTCCAAACAGGATTATTTCGTAAATACGTAGCACCTAAGTGCTCTATTGTATGCATTTCTGCAGTATTCATCACCGGTTCTTTGTTCGGTGTTGTCATTCTTAAATCAAATGTCGTAATTGTCACATCATTAAAATGATCTTGACGAGACACATATATACCAGGTTCTAAAATTAGATGATTGACTGTAAAACTAGCAATTTTTTCCATAATAGCCCTCTTCTATTCTATATAAGGTTATATCATACTTAAAAACTTAATGGGAAACTTTCCATAGTCTAAGATATAATAGACTCATGAAGAAATTAATGACAAGATTATTCGTAATTACATGTACACTATTGATTGCCTTAACAACACTATTACCAGCTAGCGCTAGAGAAGATGCTTTTGATTTAGGTAGAAACCTTTATAGTACAAACTATATCTTTCTAGATGCAGATACAGGACAAGTCCTGGACGCAAAGAAACAGGATGAACAAATTAGTATCGCATCTCTTACAAAGATGATGACTGTACTTCTAGCAATCGAAAACAGTTCCTCACTCAACGAAAACATCACAATTACAGATGAAATGCTTGCAGGACTATATGAAGAACAAGCAAGTGTTGCAGGATATATCAGTGGCGACGTGGCCTCTTTACTAGACCTATGTTACGCTGCTGCTGTTCCATCTGCTGCAGATGCCGCAAACGCACTTGCATTACAAATTGGTGGTAGTTTTGAAAAATTCTATCAGATGATGAATGATAAAGCTGCAGAATTAGGAATGAATCACACTGTCTTCAAGAGCGCACACGGTCTTGATCGTGATGGCCAATATTCTACGGTTGAGGATATGTCAAAGTTATTACGTTATGCATTACAAAATCCAACCTTTAAAGAGATTTTCTCCACAAAGGAATACACAACCCAAGCCACAACCTATTATCCATTTGGTATCCCACTTGCTAGTACGATTTGGGCCTATGCGGATACATATGGATACGATTTAACAAATCTATCTGGTGGTAAGACCGGTTATACACTACAAGCCGGTAGATGTATCGCCTATTGGGCAACTGTCAATGATATGAATATCATTGCCGTAACCGCTGGTGCAAGCACTAGCGTTGAACAATACTCCAACTTAAGCGATGCACAGACCAGTTTAAAGAATTTATCTTCTTGGCAGAAGAAAACAATTCTTAAAACCAATGATGTTGTTTCAACAATTGAATATAAATCATTCATGCATACTGCAAATATCGACGTAAAGATGGATAAAGATATTACACTCGATTTACCTGCAAATGTAGAATGTACATATGAAATTGATTTACCAAAGAAATTCTCAGCAGAACTATACGACCAAAACATTCAGGCCACAATTACATTTACGGCTGATAATAAAGTCATCTACACAAAAACAATCAGTATCACACTTCCACGGGAAAAGAATATATTCGGAAGAATCATTCTACATCTACAGAACTTTATAAAAGGTTGATTGCATGAACAATCAACCTTTTTCATTTCCTATTCCATCTTTCACTTCAATGATGCGATCACAATATGTCAGTGTAGATAAGCGATGTGAAATCGTCAGAATCATCTTATCTTTAAATTCCTTTTCCAATGTATAAAGCAGTTCTTTCTCATGCAATACATCTAGAGCACTCGTTGGCTCATCTAAGATAATGACATCAGGTTGTTTTAACATGATACGTGCTAAACCAATACGCTGTCTTTCACCGCCTGAAACACGCAAGCTCATCTGCCCCATTTGTGTATCATATCCTTCTGCTAAACTCATAATAAAGTCATCAATCCCAGCTCTTTTCGCTGCTAGACGAATTTCATCTAATGTAGCATCTGGTTTTGCGATAGCGATATTTCCAGCAATCGTGTCGTTAAATAGATAGGTATCCTGCTCTAATACTGCAATATGACGATGTAATTCTTCAAATGAGAATTTGTCTAAAGAGATACCATTGATACGGATATCACCAGTTTGAATCGGATAATATCTTAACAACAATCTTAAAAGAGTTGATTTACCAGAACCACTTTCCCCGATAATACCGATATGTTCGTGGTTCTGTATAGATAAATGAAACTGCTTTAAAATCTTGCGATTTGTCTTTGGATATGTAAATAAGACATCTTCAAAATCAATACGTTCGACGTAATCAATCTTCACGGATTCACTTGGATCAATTGTCATTGGATTTGCGTCTTCGATTAAGAAGATTCTCTCTGCCGCCGCAAAAGCTTCCAGTAAATGAGAAACGACAAATGTAAGTGAGAATGTAGAAGAGAATGATGCAGTCGCAATAAATGAAATTAAAATCGTACCGACTGGATTGCCAATTCCATTCGAAAGTAAATACGCAGCCACAATCAAAATCATTACTCTACCCAAATAGACAAAGAAATTTGGGGCGGAAGATAATGCTTGTTTATGCATGGTCATCACATGCATGTCCTTATTAACCTGGTCGTTATACTCCATCACCTTTTTCGTCTTTATATCTTGAGCATTATAAATTTGAATATCCTTAATCGCATAGATGTTTTCAAGAATCACTGCCTTTAGCTTACCTAAATCTTTACGATACTCTTTGCCAATTTCTCTTCCTAAATATAATCCAATAAGTGGAATCATCACACTGATCATAAGATATACAGGAATGAGTACATACGCATACAAAGGATTAAATTGTAATGCAATGAGAATAGTTGTAACTGGCAAGAGTATTACCGTAAACATCGGCCCTATTGTATGGGCAAAGAAGTATTCTAGAGTTTCAATATCACCTACCGCAATGTTAATCACATCACCTATCTTTTGATCAATCAGATATGCAGGTGCTAAGCGATTAATAGATTTAAATAAATCTACACGCATCTTTGCCAAGATACCATACGCACCTAGATGCGAGAAAACACCTTCTAAATATCGACAGACTGCAATCAAAATACCACACAATAACATCATGCATGCATAAAACCATATATTACCAGTTTTCATTATGTCTGCAGCCCTCATAATCCAAAGTGCACCAAATCCCATTACACCCATATGGGATAGATTACCAATAATACTAGCTAGTGTAGATATTGTAAGATATTTGGCGATTGGTTTAGCTTTCTTGATTAATCTTGATACTAGAACTGGAATTGAATATGCGTATTTTTTCATGCTTGCACCTCCAGTTTGTTTTGTTCTTCTACAAGATCTCGGTAAAGCCTATGATTCTTCATGAGTTCATCATGATTTCCAATTTCTTCCACAGCACCTGCACGTAACACAATGATTTGATCTGCATTTCGTATCGCAGATAGACGATGTGAAATAATAATGAGCGTACGCTTCTTCGATAATTTATCAATGCAGTCCCATATTATCTTTTCACTTTCAGGATCAACTGCAGAAGTCGCCTCATCAAAGATGATATACTCCGCATCTGTTAATAGTGCCCTAGCGATACCCATCATCTGTTTTTGACCACCAGATAAATTTGATCCAAACTCACTTACCATCGTGTCTAAACCATCAGACATTTTTTGTATATGCTTATCTAGGCTAACCTCATGTAGCACCTGCCAAAGTTGTTCATCACTTGCGAATGGATTTGCGACTAATAGATTATTACGAATTGTATCATTAAATAAATTGACTGTTTGTGGGACCATTACAATATATTTTGCGATTTCTTCACGATTCATGCATGCATAATCTTTTCCATTCAGATATATAGCTCCACTTGACGGATAGATAAACTTCATTAACATCGACGCAATTGTACTCTTACCACAACCAGATAATCCTACTAAAGCTGTAGTCTTTGATTTTTCAATCTCGATGTTTATATTCTGTAATACTTCTTTTCTACCTTCATATGAAAAAGAAACATCCTTTAACAAGATACCTTCTTGATAGCTATCTTGTTTTTTATTTTGTCTTATTTTCTCAGATTCTACCGCAAGGATTTCTTCTGCACGGGTTGCGGCAGAAACAGCAGTTAATGCATCATGAGTTGCGGACATTAGTTGACGAATTGAGCCAAAATAACTATACCCTAACAATAAAATCATTAGCACACTACTTAGATCCATTGTTTTATTTACGAATCCATTTATAGCTATGAATACACAGAGAAATAATGTAATGTAGATGATTCCTTCAGTTACTAGGAATGATGTGAAATTCACCTTCATGAATTCATTAATCTGACGATTCAGATAGTCAGCTTTTTCTCCTAATACTTCCGCATGTTTATCCGATTGGTCAAATAGCTTTAACGTTGAAAGACCTCGAATACTATCGAGGTAATAACCTGTCATATCTTCCAGTGATTTCCAATATGACTTTCTAAGTTTCTCAATCCGATAACGAAACACATTATGTAATGGCAATAGCACAAAAGATACTACGAGTAGTATGCATGCAATGAAGAATGAACTCGGATATATCTTTGTAAACAAGTATACTGGCGCAATCACACTAAAGATTAAACTTGGTAAATACACGCTAAAGTATACTTGCATCTGTTCTACACCATCGACAGCTGATGTGATTGCGGAATTAGGACCAATCTTCTCAATATATCCGGCATCGAGTGACATCGTTTTTGTAAATAACTTCTGACGTATAGACGAACGTGCTGCTGCTTGCACACGATATTCTAATTCTCCCTGGATTAATTGAAAAACAAAAATCAGTATTGATACGATGATAATCTGAATAACTACATTTCGTATTTCATCATGCGTAAATGTCGGACTCATCATATTTCCCAAGAAATAGGAAATATTACTTGCAAAGTTTGTTATCATCACAAGCGAGCATACGCGTATCACTACTAGTGAAATTATCCATACCCAAAGACCTTTTGTCATCTTTAGTAATGTTTTATCGAGTAATAACATTCTACCTCCTACTTAAAAAAGGAATCTTTACTGGATTCCTTATCAAAAACTATTTAGCAGCTTCAAATACTTTACGCACTTGTTCCTTGCATTCTGCATACTTTTCGAATAAATGTGCTTCATAGATTTTCTGATCACCAATCCACATACATGGAACTGCGTGATAATCATAATTCGCAATGATTTCTGGATGTTCATTTTCATCAATCATATCAATTTCGATATTCTTATATTCTGGATTCTCTGCTCTAAGTTCTTCAATTGCCTTATTTGCATTCTTGCAGTATGGGCATGAAGGTAGATGGAAATAAGTAATTTTCTTCATATTTTTTACCTCTATGTACCTATTTTACTATTTTTTGTTTAATTTTATAGTGAAATGCTTTTAGTTTGTATTTCGTTCAATACGCGTACTATTCATCTTAGAGAAGATAATTGTCTGCGCTTTATATAGTCCTGAATAGCCAGAAACAATATAACTGATTGCAACCGCAATCAATAAGAATGAACTAGCTTGGAAGTTAAATAATTCAAACCCAATCAGCAATGATGTGATTGGACAGTTTGTAACTCCACAGAATACCGCAACCATACCTACTTCAGCCCATAAACCAGCAGGTAGTCCAAAGATTGTACCAAATGTACTACCAAGCATAGCACCAATAATTAAGGATGGAATGATTTCACCACCCTTGTATCCAGATGAAAGCGTGACTGATGTAAAGAGTATCTTGAGTAAGAATGCATAGAGAGGAACATTCCCTTCTAATGCACGTTCAATCATATGTGCACCAACACCATTATAATCTTGATTACCTACTAGCAGTGTTAACACGATAATAATTACAGCACCTACAATTGCACGTACATATGCATTTTCAATCATCGCAAATATATGGTGTGTCTTATGTAAACTATATACAAATAAGCGGCTAACTAAACCAGCTAATAGTGATAGAACAATGACTGCAATCGCTGTCATTGCATCTAAGTTAGGAACTGTTCCTATATGATGCATAGGCTCTACAAGATTCAATGCAATAGCGACGCTATGTCCAATCAGTGATGCGATAGCACATGGAAGTAATGCCGCATATTGCATATATCCTACATGTACAACTTCGAGTGGGAAAATAGCCGCTGTTAGTGGTGTTCCAAATAAAGCCGAGAAACAACCAGACATACCTGCCATGATTAATGTTTTTTTATCATCTTCTTTTAAACGAAGTGCCTTTGATACAAAGCTACCAACACTACCACCAATCTGTAGTGCTGCACCCTCACGTCCAGCAGAACCACCAAATAAGTGTGTAATAACAGAAGAAACAAAGATGAGTGGCCCAACACGTACTGGTAAATGGGGTTCAGAGTGAATCGAATTGATGACTAAGTCTGTTCCTGCATCTTTATATTTTGCTAGTTGATATAGTAGCACGATTATTATACCACCGAGTGGTAGTAAATAGATGAGCCATGGATATTGTATTCTTAGATTAATAACACTGTTTACACACACAGTAAATAAGGTGCCGATAGTACCTGCAACAAGTCCAACGATTGCCGCATATATCAGAATACGTATAAAGTCTATATTTTGTTTCAGATTTAACTTCTTCTCATTCATATTTGTCATAACTTACTCCCTCTTGCGTACCATACTATAACAGATTTATTTTTGGATTGTAAAACTGTATTAATGATACAACCAATCCACCAAAAAAGTACGTATGGATTTAATTTACATACATACTCCTTTGTAATTATTCCTGTAATGCATTTACAATTTCATCTGCGACATATTTCCCAGACACAAATGCCCATGCAAGACCCGCTCCACCTGGCATCTTTTCACCAAATACATTCCCTGCAACACTTCCTACCGCAAAGACATTTGGCTGCGCTAGTCCATTACCATCTAATAGATTCAAGTGATTGTCCACCTTTAAACCACCTGTTGTCTCATAGCGATATTTATTGAGTGGAATAATGCATGTTGGTTTTTCTGGATCTATTTTACCCATTGTATTAGTGCTTGAAGCATCTATTTCAAGGTTATGAAAGCTAATCGTTTCTAATAATTTCTGCGCATCTAAATCAGCAGAAACTGCAGCTTCGCTTAGTGTTTCTCCACTAAATGGCACAATACCGTACATGGACTCTAAATACTTTTCTTCTGATTTTGTGATTGTCGCAGTGGATAGTAGCTTCTTCTTCCATTCTTGATATACTTCCTCATTCATCACAAGATAGGAAGTCGCATTGTTCTGATTATGGATTGCGTCTGAGATTTGATTATATGGTTCTGTTTCATCGATGAAACGTTCTCCCGTATTGTTGACTAATGCAACTCCTTTGGAGAGAATCGATTTTGTCGCAAGATAGGTATCCAATGTAATATCACGTACACTATATCCTAAATAGTTATAAATAACTGAACCATCTTCTATTTGATACGGATGTTCTGTATCTTTCGCTAAAGCTAATGCATCACCTGTATTTGTAGTAAGACCTAAATAATTTGAGTTATGATCACGATCTGGAATCATATTTAAATTACCCGCAGCTGTACCAGTCGCTAAAACAACATACTTTGAAGTTGTTTCAATAATATCACCATTCGATTTTTTAGCTCTTACGCCGATGACTTTACCTTCTTCATCATAACGTAGTCCAATGATACCTGCATTCGTATGAACACTAGCTCCAGAGACTTTCACTTCTTTTTGAAGTAATTCATCAATTTCACCACTCGATTCATCATATAACATAACAGAATTGAGGGCTAAACCATCTGTAGGAATATATCCAGTCTTCTTATCAAAGGTAATCCCCAAAATCTTAGATTGCCAATCGACCGTCTCACCGATATTATCTTCTAATATCTGTGTTAGAGCTGCGTTGTTTGTCTGATTACTATAGGCTGCGATATCTTCCGCAAGCGGTTCAGATGGATCAATATCAAATAGGTTTAGTTTTGTAGAGCCTGCTACGATTTGACCACTATTTGCATAGTAGCGTAAGGAGCCACCAATCTCACTATCCTTTTCAATCAGGCTTGTCTTATAACCCATTTCCTGTAGTCGTAGTACAGTTGCGATACCTGCTGCACCACCACCTACGACAGTTACATCTGTATCTTCTTGAATCATCTTTTCTTTATTCTTACCTGTACAATCCTTTTGCCACTCATCGACATTACCATTTGCAGCAGTAATTGCATTACCAATTGCTTCAATGACTGCTTTTGAGGTCTGGGTTGCACCTGTAGAAACATCTACATTTAAAGATTGCTCACTGATGACATATTCCGGGATCTTAGTCAAAGCCGCATCAGATACTGCTTTTGTCTCTTGTTGATCTGTAATAATGACATTTGTTAAAACACCATTCCGAAAAGAAGCAGATACTGTCACATATCCATTATAGCCAGTACCAATACCTGTATAGTTACCATCATTGACTGTATGTGTAGTAGCAGATTCTTTCTTAGGTGCACAACCTATCAATGACACACCAAGAATAAAAGCTATGCTAGTTTTACAAACTTTATTTAGTATATTCATAGAGATATTATATCATTTAATAAATCAAGTGAAATATGTGATTCAACCCATCATTTATTCAGATAATGTTCACATAGTGTTCTTATTCTTTTAACATATAGACTTTATAGTAATAACTGTAAACAGAAAGGAGAACTAAGAATAAAGTTACTAAAGAGTAACTAAAAATGCAGTAGTAATTAAATTATTTCTTAAATTCATAAATTCCCCCCAATTTATAAAAATAATAATATGTTTTACTTAACCATCGGCTCCCCACCGATGGTTATTTTATATATAATACGATTTAAGGAGACCAACTATGAAATATCCTAAATTTATAAAGCAAGGTAGCACAATTGGTATTTGCGCTCCAAGTTCAGGCGTTGGCAAGTTTGTGCAGAAATTTCAACGTTCCATTGATAACCTGCATGCGTATGGCTATCAGACAAAAGAAACTGCGTCTGTTCGAAGTGAAAGTGAACCAAGCAATTCTTCAACCATTCGTGCAAAGGAAGTCGAAGAGCTACTACTTGATAAAGATGTAGATATGATTATGGCCGCAACGGGAGGAGATTTCTTGTTTGATATCCTACCTCACTTAAATCCATCTGTTATTCAAGAGAACATAAAGTGGATTATGGGTGCTTCTGATCCAACAGGCCTTGTTTACCCAATTACTACGAAGTATGATATCGCAACACTCTATGGAGAAAATGCTGGCGATTATTACGCAACACCTACGCCTGATTATCTACAAGGAAATCTAGCAATATTAAAAGGTGATTTAGTCGTACAAACGAATTACCCAAGACGTATGGAACAACCACCATTCTTTTGCGATGATATCGTCTATGATAAAGAAAATGTTTGGAAATCTACATTAAATACAATTGATGTAGAAGGAAGATGTATTGGTGGATGTATCGATGTACTAAAAGATTTAATTGGCACACCACATGATGGTACATTAGATTTTATCGAACGTTATCGCAATGATGGTATTATTTGGTACTTCGATAACTTCGCAATGAATAGCGAAACACTCTATCGAACCCTTCTACAGATGAAATATATGGGATGGTTTGAAACAACCAAAGCCATCATCATCGGAAGAACTTGTTTTGAATCCAATAGTACTGGCTTAAGTTATAAAGACGCAATCAAACATGCATTACAAGATATACCAGTTATTTATGATGCGGATATTGGACATACTGTCCCACGCATCACAATGATCAATGGCGCTATCTTACACTTACAGTACGAAAATGGAAAAGCAGCTCTACAATTCAAACTAAAATAATAGGGTCTACACCCTATTATTTTTATGCATAAATTTTTAAGATATTTGGTAAGTCTGAAGTTGTAATAATACCAATAGGTTTTTCACTAGGCTTTCCAGATTCAGTGATTAGGATTGCCAGTAAAGTAATACCTTCTTCTCTAGCCTTATCAAAATAACGCAATACTATATCTACATTATTACTCTTAGAGGTAAACACAACCCTAGAGTTCTTCGTAGAAGATAATACATCAGATACGACTGTATCATCTGTTTTCCCTTGCATCGCAACTTTCGCAATTTCATCTAAGGTAATCATTCCCACAAAATTCTGTCCTTTATATACAGGTACTTTAGATGTATCCATCTCTTGCATAAGATGAAACGCATCACGAATACTTGTATCGATATGTATTGTTTTTACTGGCATGCTTGCATACTTAAGAATGTCATGTGGTTCCGTTAATAACTTTGCGATTCGTTCAATATCTTCTGTAACACTATCGCATGGTTCAGCGATAATTTCTTTTTCACTACCACGGATATGAACGATTGCATTACGTAATTCATTATATTCACGTAGAGATTGTTGGTTAAGTGCGACAACTCTACTTCGATTAGCGCAGCGAGCTACAAGTTGTGAAAACGGAATGTACTTTGGTTGTTCTGCTAATTCGGCCAATTTCTTCTCGCATTGCGCATACGCATTTAAAAATCTCTCAGCATTTGTCATAGATATATCCTTCTTTACTTGATTTTACCTTCCAAAGCTTCTAGGGCACTATCTGCACTCATGTGATCGAGTATCATCTTCATCAATGTTTCCATTTCTGAACCTTCACTGTAATCTGCTTTTACCATGTAGTTTGCACGTTCTTCGCGGATCAGTTTTTCCGCAATCTTCTTTGCTTTTGCAGACTTCTCGTTATAGACCGCTACAGAACGACCACCATATTCTTTTATAAGACGCATGCAAGGTACATCTGTTAAACCATCTGCCACATAAACCATCTTTGTAAGTGGAATTGGACGTAACTTTGGATCAATATATGTATTTAAGTCTTCAGAATCATTCTCATCTAATACCTGTTTATTAATACGGAAGATATATTGTGTCTTTGTCGTGTAGTTTACGATTTGTGCTGGCCATCTTGCAAATCCATTTTCATCGTAGAAATAACTACATGCATAGATATGTTTAAACTCATCCGCAACTGTTACATTCTCAATAATTTCTCTCATACCACTAGAGATAATGTAATGTTCTACTTCAAGTCCTAATTTCTTACCATACTTGTTAATACGTTTAAACCAAGTATCAACCCCGTTATATAAAACAATGCCCTTTCCTACGCCTTCAAATTGTTGTTTTGTAAGTGGTTGATCCATCTCCTCAAATTTCTTCTGCAACATATAAAGATATGCACTAATCGCATCCATATGATGTTGTGAAGCTAGTTCAGTTACTTCTTTCCAGAAATCTTTTGGGTTATCATAGCCTAAAGATGGTATTAAGCTATATTCCTGCATGTCTTTTCCACACAGTGTTTTATCAAAATCATATAAAATCGCTACTTTTGTCATGTGACTATTATATCACGCTGTATGATTCAAAGTTGCTAGATAAACAAAAAGACAGAAGCTTTTACAGTTTCTGTCTATTAATTTAGATTTCTAAGAGTTTCAGAATTGCAGCTACATAAATTTCTGCTTGTAAGAGTAATTCATTAATCTCTACATATTCATTTGCGTCATGGATATGATAATCCTTACCTTGGAATGCGCATCCAAATGCAATTGTATTATCAATTCCCTTCGCGTATGTTCCACCACCTAATGTGATTGGCTGTGCTTCCTTATCGCCTGTTACCTCACGGTATGCAGAGCATAATGCACTAACAAGTGGAGAATCAATTGGGAAGAAAAGTGGTTCATGTGCACTGAGTACTTCAATCACACCATTTTCATCCTCAAGATGGCCTTCCATTAACTTTAGTACCTTACGAGAAGTTAATGTAACTGGGAAACGGATATCGATAGAACCCTCAATAACACCGTTCTGCATTGAGATAACACCATTGTTTTGTGTTAACGATCCATATTCATCAGAACAGTTTGCACCAAAGCCACTTCCATCTGTCGCAAGACCAAAATGCTTGCAATAGAAATCAACGAATCCATCTTGGAAACCAGCCTGCTTTAAGCCATCCATTAAGTAGGATAATGCATTCTTACCAAGTTCTGGTAAACTTGCATGTGCAGCGATTCCCTGTACAGAAATCTTAACATCATTTTCATCAATGTTTTCGATACTGAATTCTAGATTTTCGTTATTAAAGTAGTCTTCCAGTGTCTTACGAGAAAAGCTATTTTTATCGATAACTACATAGCAGTTACGACATACAATATTCTTAGCAGTACCACCTTGAATATCCTTAATAGAAGTATTCTTAGATAGGTAACGCATGGCAATCATTCCCTTTTCACCATGCACACCAGGGAAGTCTCCATCTGGTGTAAATCCATAGTCTACAGAACCTTCTTTTTCAACATAGTGCTTTAGGCACTTCGATCCGGTTTCTTCATTTGTACCAAAGATTAAGCGGATTCTCTTTGTGAGTGGAACATTCATGTCTTTGATTACCTTTAATGCAATCATGCTGGCAACCATCGCACCCTTATCATCACTTACACCACGACCATATAGTACGCCATCTTTTTCTACCATTTCAAATGGATCACTATCCCATCCATCTTTTACATCAGCAGGTACGACGTCTAAATGTCCGATAATACCAATCAGCTTTTCCCCTGAGCCAATTTCTGCATAACCAATATAGTTATCCAAATTCACTGTATCAAAACCATCTGCTTTCATCATTTCTAATGCTGTTTCTAAAGCGACCTTAGGTCCCTTGCCAAACGGTGCATCTGGTTCTGGAGTTCCTTCCACACTATTAATTGATATAAGTTTTCCTAGTCTACTTAATAGTTCTTCCTTATATTCATATACCATAGATTTTACATCCATGATCTCACCTCCGTAATTCTAATATGTACTATTTTATTACAGATTGATATTTAATCCAACTGGGCAATGATCAGAGCCCTCTGTCTGATCAAATATTAATGCATCTTGTACATTTGCTAGTAGACGTTGACTTACTAAGAAATAGTCAATCCGCCAACCAACGTTTCTTTCACGCGCTTTCATACGATAACTCCACCAAGAGAACTTCTGTGTATCTGGATATAGTTCTCTAAATGTATCACAGAAGCCTGAGCCTAGTAATTTTGTCATCGCTGCACGTTCTTCATCTGAGAAACCAGGATTCTTATGGTTAGTCGCTGGATTCTTCAAGTCAATTTCTTCGTGTGCTACGTTCAAGTCACCAGTATAGATAACTGGTTTTTTCTTATCCAATTCCATTAGATGCTTACGTAACATCTCTTCCCATTCAATACGATATGGTAGACGTAATAGGCCATCCTTGGAGTTTGGTACATATGCACATACAAAATAGAAATCTGGGTATTCAAGGGTGATAACTCTACCTTCCTTGGTTACATCTCCTTCAATTTCATAAGTGACACTGAGTGGTTCATGTTTTGTATAGATTAGTGTTCCAGAATATCCTTTTCTTTCTGCACTATTCATGTATATATGATAACCATCAAATTTCATCGCATCTTCTAGCTGATCTGGTTGCATCTTTGTTTCCTGTAAGGCAAAGAAGTCTGCATCCTGTTCATTGAAAAAATCTGCGAATCCCTTCTTCATTGCGGCTCTTAAGCCATTTACATTCCAAGATATGAATTTCATGCACGTGTAATCTTTCCAGTAGCTTTCTTTAAGAAGCTCTTTTCTTTACCGCTAAGAAGTGGGCCAATCTTTTCCCAAATCATCTTGTGGTATGCATTAATCCAATCAATCTCTTCATCACTGAGATACTTTGTATCAATCGCATCGCGGTCATATGGTACGTATGTAATATCTTCAAAGGATAAGAACTGTCCGTAGAAATTCTTTTCTTCCTTTTGAACAATCATTTCATTTTCAATACGGATACCTAACTTATGTGGTAGATATACACCCGGTTCATCTGTGACTACCATTCCTTCTTGAAGTACAACTGCTTTACCATTTGCTGGCATGCCCCAACGAATACCATGTGGACCTTCATGTACAGCTAACACGTGGCCTACACCATGACCTGTACCACATTGATAATCAATGCAATCATTCCATAATGGGTTTCTTGCAAGAATGTCTAAGTTATTGCCTGTTGTTCCATATAAGAACTTTGCATGCAATAGATCAAGATGTCCCTTTAATACCTTTGTATATAACTTCTTTTCTTCTGCTGTTAATTCACCAACAGCGATTGTTCTAGTAATGTCTGTTGTTCCATCTTTATATGTTCCACCAGAGTCTACAAGTAAGAAACCTTTTGGTTTCACTGCTGCATGTTTTTCTTTTGTCGCAGTGTAATGCATCATTGCCGCATTCTCTTGATATGCACAGATTGTTTCAAATGATGGTTCGATGTAATCTTTCTGCTCTGCACGTAATGCATATAAATGATCTTGTGCTGTCACTTCTGTCATCTTGCCTTTTGCAACATTACTCTTTACCCAAGAAATAAACTTCACCATCGCTACTGCATCCTTTACGTGTGCATTACGAATGTTCTTAATCTCTGTCTTATTCTTGATTGCACGGAAGTAAGCAACTGGTGAAATCGCATCGTAGATTTCATTACCTGCTAATGCTTTATACAGATTGGAATTAAGATGTCCCATATCTGCCCAAATCTTCTTACCTTCTAATTGCTTCAAGTCCTTCATCAACGCATTGTATGGACGCACTGTTACCTTATTGTCCTTGAAGTACTTTGCAACCTTCGCATTAATCTTCTTAGAATCTACATAATAGTAAAGTTTCTTATTTGTAATTGCAGCGAATGCATAACTCACTGGAGTACATGCAATATCATTACCACGAATATTTAATAACCAACATGGATCTTCTAAAGCAGTGAATAAGATTGCATCACATTTGCTTGCCTTCATTGCTTCTCTTACACGTGCAATTCTTAGAGATGCTTCTTCACCCGTATACTTCTTAAGAAGTACATATAATTCTTCCGTTGGCATAGCCGGTCTATCTTTACCCCAAACCATTCCAACAAGATCTTCTGTTGTATATAACTTCGCATTCTTTTCCTTTAACGCTTGGGTTAGATGTAAATAATTTCTAGCAGAAACAACTGCTCCATCAAAACCTAACACACCATTCTTTGGTGTATTCGCAATTAAAAAATCAATTGGATTTGGTACACCTTCTTGACGCAGTCTCATTAATGTAACACCAGTTCCCTGAAGTTCATTTTCTGCCTGTGTAAAGAATCTTCCGTCTGTCCAAAGACCTGCAAAATCCTTTGTGATAATTGTGCATCCGGATTCACCACTGAAGCCAGACATGTATGATTTACACTTAAAATAATCAGCTGTATATTCATCAGAAAGATGGTCATCCTCATTTGGAATGTAATACACATCAATCTTACGTTCAGCCATCAAAGCTCTTAATTGTTTGATTCTATCCTGTATCATAATTTAATCACCTCGTTATAATTATACTCAATATTTTTCAAACAAAAACAAATCCGCTTCAATTCTATACTTTTTTGTTAGAATAAACTAACCTAAATATACGAAAAAAGTTATAGTCTCAAAATATATTTGAGAATTATGTTGTAAATAGAGACAAAACATCACTATTTTTTTGTATAAGAATGATATAATTCTTAAAGGAGGAACATTTATGGAAAAGAAAAAGGATTGGCTTGGTATCGTCTTTGGTACAATTTGGTTTCTATATGCAGCCTTTATCTTAATCAACTATCTATCCGGAAATCTAAACGGCAGTTTCAGTGTACCACGTCTTTTAGTAGCGATATATGATATCTTCGGTGTTGTCCCTGGTTCAATCATACAGATGGTTGTAAGTGCTATTGTAGTAATCTTTAGCATTCGTGGAAGATAATTTTTATTCACAAACACATGGAATCCATGTGTTTTCTTTTATCTATCACAGAATTTACATTCCTATTCTGTTGATAATTTTGTAAAATATAACAGAGGATATCCATGGAAACAATCAGACAAACATTTTCAGTCGCAAATCTGTATTTGAATGCAAGTGCTGATACCATCTATCAACACTTAATGAATACGCAAGGAATCGTTGCAGTAACGGTTGCTTTAAGCGACCGCAATGTGACTGTCGAGTTTGATCCATCGATTGTTACAGCAGATATCATTATTGCAAAAATCAAAGCATGCGGATACCAAGCATATACACGCGAGATTCCAACTTCGGATATGCTGATACCACAGGATAATAAAGTTTCAATCAAACCCAATTACCGTATCTTGTTTATTTTTGTGGTTGAAGTGATTCTACTAGCAATTCTATGGATCATGCATATAACGCCTTGGATTGGACTAATATTCTCTTTATATTCCCTATATGTTGGTCGTTTCATATTCATGCATGCAAAAGAGGAAATTCAAAAGGGAAATCCATCCTCTGCTACGATTGGTAGTATTGCCGTTATGATTACATTTTTATACGGTATTTATCTAACAACTCAAAATACTGCAAATGCATATCCATTTATCATTTCAATGATTGCAATACTTGGTACAAACATCTATAAAACAAAATATCTAAAGTACATGCAACAATGTTCTTCTACTTCGTTGAATATAAAACAATATATTCCAGAAAATACAGCCGTATTCAATAAGACAGGTGAAGTCATTGAAGAAACAAGTCAGCTCAAAAAGAATCAGATTTTGATTATTAGACCTAATGAAAACATTCCTTGCGACGGTATCGTCGTAGAAGGATACGCATCTGTCGATGAATCTACACTGACAGGTGTACAATCAAACATCACAAAGTCCGAAGGTTCTTATGTTTATGCAGGTACACGTTGTTTACAAGGTTCTCTACAGATTAAGGTAGAGAAGATTGGTGAAAAGACAACACTATTACAGTTTGCAAAACTTGCCAAAGAAACAGCGAACGATAAATCCTTTGATTCACCATTTAAGAACTTCTCAAAATACTTATTCTTATATTCGATTATTACAGCTATCATTTTATTCTTTGGTTGGATCTTAGTTGGAAAGTCATTCTCTATTGCGATTAGTGTTTCTGTTGCAGTACTAGCATCTGTCGCAATGAACGCACTAACAATTGCCTCAGAAAAAGAAGTATTAGAAAAGGCCATTTACGCTGCTAAAAACCATGTGCTATTCCGTAATGTGGACGCATTAGAAACAGCAGGCAAAGCTGAAACATTATTCCTTGAACAAGATGATGTATTGATTGGTTCAAAACCAGAAGTAACTGATTTTATTCCTGTCGATGATACAGATTTAAATATCATGCGCTATATTGCATATACACTATCCAATAAACGACATGACAGTTATTCAAGAGCGATTAATCGCTACTTAAAATCACAAAAGATTTCATCTTCAAATCTAAGTGTTCTAACAAATTTCCAAAAAACACATCAAAGTGATTTGATTCAAAGTACATATAAGTTATGTAATATCCATGATTTCTCAAATACTGATTTAATAAATGATTCTACAAATCAGAAGATTAATGAACTCATGCATCAAGGAAAGACTGTGTTCATCTTAATTGGTGAAGAACAAGTCATCGGCTTAATCGCAATGCAAAAGCCTATCGTGCCAAATAGTTTACAGGCTATCAGTTCTCTAAAAGAACTCATAGATGTTCATCTTTTTACCCATGGTAATACAGAAGAGATTCAGCATATTCAAGATTCTTGTGGCATTAAGAACATTCATGCAAATGTAGATATAAACGAAAAAGAAAATCTGATAAAATCATGCTCGCATGACTCTATTAGTATGTATGCAAGTGCAGATAGTTCATGTACTTCATCTACAGCTGATGTTAATGTTCAATTCGGTATTCCTCAGAATCTAGATTCCGAGGATAATGACATTATATTAACGCGTAAACGTTTAAGTGATTTAGTATTCGCAATTCAAACGTCCGCAAAACTAAACCAACAGATTCAATTTAAGCAGATTGCAATCATTGCATATCATGTCTTGGCAGTCATTTTATTTGGCTTTATTACTCCAATCTTCTTCGATATACCATTACCAGCAATCTTACCATGTATTACTTCAATCTATGTAGTACGTTTCCTATTAAATTATCACAAATAGAAAAGGTCTCGATTAAACCCTGCTGTTTCATTCTAACGGTTTATTTTTGCGAGACCTTTCTTGATGCTATAGATTTGCTACATTATCTTTTTTTGCGATACTTCGCTACTGAAATACGAATTTCAGAACTATTTGTTATTCACAAATTATTTTTACATTCTATTTTAATTTAAATTGTCCATTGGTCTGTCCTCAACTTTTCTTGAGAAACATTTCATTTAACGATCATTTTGTTAAATGTTGGAGCGTAAACTGTAATTGAGTAACACTTCCTTCATGAGCTTGTACCTCCTTATCCTTTCTTTTAGGGTACTTCTCTTTGCACCTTTACTATAGCATCCACTTTTAAATTTAATAGTCTTACAATTAAAATTTTTTTGTTCTATAATATTATTGTTGGTCCGATAAGGACCATTTCTTATTTCCAGGAGGTTACCAGATGATTCAAGATATTTACCCACACATCTATAATAATACGTTTGATCCTGGTGTTAAGCCTTCAAACGATGATATTATCTTTTCATTTGAAGAAGACCAAGTCTTAATGAAAGATGAACATCAGTTCTACCACTATCACGATATTTCCAAGGAAAGTGTTTGTTATTATCTATTTTCAATCGATAATATCAAATTCTTCCTTGCAGACTTAACAAGTCTGAATCATATTAAAGTTTCTTTCCGCAAAATGCGTACCTTTGAAGATCAAATGTTTGGTTTTGCGGCTATCACAGCTTGGCATCTTTATCGTTGGATTCAGGATAATAAGTATTGTGGTAAATGTGGTCATCCGATGGATTTCGACAAAAAAGAAAGAGCGATGCGTTGTCCACATTGCTCAAATATTGTATATCCTAAGATTTCACCTGCTGTTATTGTAGGTATTACCAATGATAAGGGCCAGATTCTTGTCACAAAGTATGCACATGGTCATTACCAAAGCTATGCGCTCGTTGCAGGTTACTATGAAATTGGTGAAACAATCGAAGAAACTGTAAAGCGTGAGGTAAAAGAAGAAACTGGGCTAGATGTAACTGATATTCAATACTATAAATCACAACCATGGTCCTTTTCATCTTCATTACTATTTGGCTTCTGGTGTAAAGCGCATGGTGATCAATCAATTCAGATGGACGAAAATGAGTTGCGTGTAGCTCGTTGGGCAGATCGTGATGAAGAAATTAATACACTCGATAATGCTTCACTTACATCTGAAATGATTCAATATTTCAAACAAGGGAAAGTAGTCTAACTACTTTCTTTTCATATCTTCAGCTAACGCTATTTCTAGCTCTAGCTTCTCTTTACTAAAGGGTTGTAAAAACTTTACTCTTGCACAATGTAGGGCTGGTCTGTTAATCCTATCTGTATTACCACCATATAGTGTATCACCCAAAAGTGGATGTCCTATTCCGGCAAATCCTGCGCGTATTTGATGTGTTCGACCCGTTTTCAAACAAACCTTAATCAAGCATTCTGTAGAATATTGTTTGATCACTTCATATTCAGTTACACAATCTCTTCCACCCTGATTAAATGCCTGTGCCATCTTTCCTGTTTCCTTCTTCAAGGAAAATGAAAGTATTCCATAACTATCGAGTTGTCCTTCTACGATAGCGTAATATTCTTTTTGAAGTATTCCATCTTTTCTCTGTGCTGTTAATCTAGCTGCAGCCAACTGATTTTTAGCATATATCATAATACCTGATACATCTTTATCTAGTCGTCCTATTGGACGAATCACAAAATGTTCATCTTGGTAATAATTTCGTAGTAGTGTTCCCATATCATCCTCTAAATGATGATGGCTTGGATGAGATGGCATACCAGATGGTTTATTTACAACAACCACATCTTCATCTTCATATAAGATTTCCGGTTCTACACTAATGGAATGTAACTCAAACTTTTCTACATTCAACTCCTCAATCACCAACAAATCATCAGTATGTACAACTTGATTGACAATAACTGGTTTCTGATTTAAATACATCTGATATGCTGAAAACTTAAAGCGAGAAATCTCATGACGACTAAAACCCAGAGACGATAAAACGGCCTTTATTGTAAGACCGTTTTGTTTATCTGTGATTTGATAGCGCAGTACTTTATTCATCTGCCTTAATCATACTACGTAAGTAACTATCAATGAAACCATCAATTTCGCCATCCATAACAGCTTGTACATTACCTGCTTCATGACCAGTACGTAAATCTTTGACCATTGTATAAGGCGCAAAGACATAGGAACGAATTTGAGAACCCCATTCATTTGCCTTTACTTCGCCTCTGACCGCAGCTGCACGCTCTTCATTCTCACGAATCTTGAGCTGTAGTAGCTTTGACTTTAACATATTCAAGCATGCTTCACGGTTTTGAATCTGTGATCGCTGGGATTGGCAGAATACTGTAATTCCACTTGGAATATGTGTCATACGTACTGCAGAGTCTGTCTTGTTGATGTGCTGTCCACCAGCACCGGAAGCTCTCATTGTGATAACTTCCAAATCCTTATCATCAATTTCAATTTCAAGATCATCTTCAAACTCAGGCATAATTTCTACTGACGCAAAGGAAGTATGTCTTCTTGCGTTAGAGTCAAATGGTGAAATACGTACCAAACGATGTACACCACTTTCTGCCTTCAGATAACCGTAAGCCATAGGACCTTGGATAAGGACAGAACAGGATTTCATACCTGCTTCTTCACCTTCTTGATAATCCATTAAATCAATCTTGAAGCCTTTTCTTTCTGCCCAACGCATATACATACGATATAACATTGCGGCCCAGTCCATCGCTTCTGTTCCACCAGCACCTGGATGAATTTCTAAAATAGCATTATGATCATCATACGGACTAGACAATAGAACCTGAATTTCAAACTCTTCAAACTTCTTCATTGTCTCAGTATATTCTTCACTAATTAGCTCATTCATATCTTCATCAAAAGAAGATGATAGTTCACTGATACCTTCACTTAATTCCGCAAACGCATTCGTTAAAGAATGGTGGGTTTCGATTAGAGCTTTTAACTGATTACTCTCACGAATAATTTTCTGTGCCTTCTTCTGATCATTCCAGAAGTCAGCTTCTGCCATTAAGGCATTATTTTCTGCTAAGCGTTTCTCTTTCCCTTCTAAGTCAAAGAGAGTGGCCAAGCGACTCCAATTTTGCTTGGCACTGAGAAACACTCTGTCTCATCTCATACAATTCCATGATTATGCCTCCTGTTCAGGACCATCCACTACACGAATGTTCATGCAGAACGCCACAATTTCACGAGAAATTGTACGCATCATATCTTCAAATAGGTTAAATCCTTCCGTAACATATGCCTGTAAAGGATTGCTTTGTGCGTAAGAACGTAAACCAATACCATCACGTAACTTCGACATTGTATCGATATGATTAGACCATGCACGGTCAATCATACGCAAGGAAACTTCCTTCTCGATTGGCAGTACTTTATCTTTCACCTTTTCAATCTTCTGTTCATAATCAGACCAAGCCTGTTCTAAGCAGATATCAACGACATCGTTTTCTGCTCGTCCTTCGATATCTTCTACGCGAACAATACCCTTGAACCCAATACCATCTAAAGCCGCAATCAATTCATTTAAGTCTTGATCTCTAGCTTCACTATTGAAGTGTGCTGCCACAATATCAGAGATAACACGCTTAAACATATCATAAATGACTGCGTGAACATCGTCATTTTCAAGAATATAATTTCTTGTCTCGTACATTGTTTCGCGCTGTTGACGCATGACATCATCATATTGTAATAACTGTTTACGAGCATCGTAGTTTACACCTTCTACACGGCGTTGTGCACCAGAGATAGAACGTGTAACAGTCTTAGATTCAATAACTGTATCACCAAGTTTTGCAAATAGTGCTTCCATGTGTTCTGCACCGAAACGTACCATTAGATCATCCTGTACAGATACATAGAAACGTGACATACCTGGATCACCTTGACGACCAGAACGTCCACGCAACTGATTATCGATACGTCTTGATTCATGTCTTTCAGAACCTAATACACATAGACCACCTAACTCACGAACGCCTTCGCCAAGCTTAATATCGGTACCACGACCAGCCATATTAGTCGCAATTGTAACTGCACCTCTTTGACCCGCCTTGGCGATAATGTCTGCTTCACGTGCATTATTCTTAGCATTCAATACTTCGTGTGGAATATGACGTTCCTTTAAGTACTTAGAAATTAATTCAGAAGTTTCAACCGCAATTGTACCTACAAGTACTGGTTGACCTGTCGCATGACGTTCTACAACCTCATCCACAAGCGCATTAAACTTTGCCTTCTTAGTACCATATACAGCATCTGGATAGTCAATACGTGCAACTGGACGGTTTGTAGGAATCTCATAAACGTACATATTGTAAATCTCTAGGAATTCTTCTTCCTCTGTCTTCGCTGTACCAGTCATACCACAAAGTTTGTTATAAAGACGGAAGAAGTTCTGGTATGTAATTGTCGCAAGTGTTGTTGTTTCTTGTTTGATGGAAATACCTTCCTTGGCTTCTACAGCCTGATGTAAACCATCAGACCATTGTCTACCCTTCATCAAACGACCTGTATTAGGGTCAACAATTACAATTTCATCATTTTCTTCATCAACGACATACTCAATATCTCTTAACATCACATAGTTAGCCTTTAGCGCTTGGTTGATGTGATGCAATAACTGTGTATGTGCTAGATTAAACAAGTTTTCAATACGGAAAGTAGCCTCTGCTTTCGCTGTACCTTTTTCTGTTAACTGAACTGTACGTGACTTGACGTCTAATTCATAGTCTTCATCTTTCACCAAACGCTTTACAAAGCGATCAGCTTGTAGATATAGATTGGCAGTATCTTTCTTACCACCAGAAATAATTAATGGAGTACGAGATTCATCAATTAAAATGGAGTCAACTTCATCGACCATCGCAACATTCAAGCCACGAAGCACACGATCTTCAACACGAGTAACCATGTTGTCACGTAGATAGTCAAATCCAAGTTCTGAGTTTGTTGTATATGTAATATCACAGGCATACGCTGCACGCTTTTGTGCCTTTGTTAATTGGCGAAGATTCAAACCAACTGTCAAGCCTAAGAAACGGTGAATCTCTCCCATCCATGCGGAGTCACGTTCTGATAGATATTCGTTTACAGTTACAACGTGAACACCTTTCCCATCTAGGGCATTTAAATATACCGCCATAACAGATGTCAAAGTCTTACCTTCACCTGTCTTCATTTCAGCAATATCGCCACCTTGCATAACAGCAGCACCCATGAGCTGTACAGGATATGGGAATTCTCCAATGACTCTTCGGCAAGCTTCACGTGCTGTTGCAAATGCCTCTACAAAAATATCATCTAGAGTAGCACCAGCAGCAAGCTTTTCTCTCAAGTATGGTGTCATTGCCTTGAGTTCATCATCGCTCTTTGCTTTATATTCTTCTTCCAGTTCTAAAACTGGTTTGATCTTCTTTTGAATCTGTTTTAACTTACGGGCGTCTTCGTTGAATAATCGAGTTAAAAAATTTGCCATAGTGCCTCCATATTTTTTATACTAAATAACTATTTTATTATATATTTTCGGCCTGTAAAAGGCAATGAGACAAGCCTAGCCAATCCCTTAGAAATCTCTTTATTTCCCGAATATTTTACGCTTTTTTAGCCAAAGTTGATTTACACTAACCACATAGATTGTAATCTTACAGTCATAACCCTTTAAACAACGTAACGCTCCTAATAAAGAAGCACCTGTTGTAATCGTATCATCAACCAACAAAATCTTCTTTGGCACAACACAGTTTTTCTTTAGTACAATGTTATCCGACATCTTCATGCGCTCTTCCACACTGCGATTTTTCTGGTCAAAATCATAAACTTTTTCAAAGAGATCTAACTGTCGCAAAGGCAAAGTGGAAAACATCTTTTCAAGATGATGGAACCCACGTTTTGCGATTTTTTCTTTAGAACTTGGTAAATAACAAATTGTATAACCAAAAAATCGTAATAACAACCACCACCGAAATGGATACAGAAATACTGTTTTCAATGCTTCATCAAAACATTCCTTATATTGAACTAATAATTTTGCAAAGGCATCATCGTAGATATAACTAGCATACAGTTTATGTCCGTGAAACTTCATGTGAAACTTAACCTTACTTAGATGATTTCTGCAGGCATGGCACAATGGATCATCATTCTCCAGTATATCGATGAAATCCCCATCTCCTTTTTCTATTCCACACATTAAACAGCGCATATTTGATTCGCCTGCTCTATCTTATTTTTGCAAAGTTGCACTAGTTCTGTCTTTTCACTACATAAAAACAGTACATCACCCTCTGGTGATGTAAAGCTTCTTCCTGCTCTACCTGCCATTTGAATCAACCCAGCTTCATCAAAGACAGAATGATTCGCGTGCCATACACAGATATCTGCCTTAGGAATAGTTACGCCTCTTTCTAGAACTGTTGTCGCTATCATCACACCTAACGGGTTTTGTTTGAAATGATATATGATTTCATCCCTATCTTCACTTTCACTTGTACAGACATAACATTGCATAAAGATATTAAGAATAAGCCCTAGTATCTTGGCAGTTTTAATAGTTGGCACAAAGATAATTCTAGGATTGCATGCATGTTTATTTATCCATCGTATCAGTATAAAAAATAATAGTACCGATGGATAAATCAATAGTCTTGGGACTGGCAAATCATGTCCATGTGGACGCTTATTCAATATGATATGATGCATCATTCCTTCTTTTACTCTACTTAAAAGATACGCATCTGGTGTAGCAGTTAAATATATGATATTTCCTATGCAAGCATGTTTTGCAATACCATGTAATACTTCATCTCCACGATATGGAAAGGCATCTGGTTCATCTAAAATCAACAATGAGAATTGACCTTGGTAACGATATAACTGATGCGTCGTACATACAATTAAATCACCATCAATTTCATCTGTATGTCCACCACACACTGCTACAATCTTCGCCTTTTTAAAATATATGTTTAATCTTTCAGCCAGTTCTAGTACGACCTGTCGTCTTGCAATCGCAAAACATACTTTGCGTTTTTCATTTAACGCATCTGCTATACTAGCAAGCACCATTTCCGTTTTCCCAGCACCACAAACACACTCCAACAATACATCTTTTGTACGAATGTATTGTTGACACTCTTTGGACACTGCTTCTTGCAGTTTTGTTAGGGGATATTTCATGGTATATTCACTACAATCATCGTGAATATCCTCAAGTTTAATATTTATTTCCTCTTCTAATAGCAACCTTCCAAAGCCTATACATTTCCGACAATAATATCCATGACTCCCTTTATAAAAATATGATTTTTGTGTATTACCACAACGTGGACATTTCATTTGTTCACCTCTAAAAATGTATATGAAAATAATCATCAATTTCCACAAAAAAAGGTTGATAGTATGAACTATCAACCTAAAGTATTACTTATTGTTTGTTCAACTTAAATCTCTTTACTACTGCAAAGCCAAATCCTGCAAGAGCAATAATCACTGCTCCAATATAGATTGGTAATTGAGAGTTATCACCTGTCTTAGGTGTAGCTGACTGTGCAGTTTCAGGAGCAGCTAAATACTTCAATGTAAATGTAATTTCATTGCTTGTTGGATTTGTTGAGTCAGCACCCGAAGGTAGCTGTACAGCATCCCACTTCAATGCAAATGCTACAACATTACCTGTTGCACCATCTGTAGCCTTCGCCATTAATAAGCCCGCCATGGAACCCGCTACTGTATAGTTTGTATTTGGACGAGCTGTGCTATTAAAGTGTACGCCATCCACTACAACTTCCATTGTATTTTCCATTCCAAGTACTGCATCCTTAAGATCTGCGAATGTAGTTACTGGAGCAGCCACCGTCATGTTGACTATAATAGTCTTTCCATTTACTGTTTGTGAAGTAATCCTATACTTACCATTGTCATGTAGTAAGGATACTGTTGGGTTTGTATCAAAATCCATTTCATTTGGAAGAGTTAATGAAGCTGTAAATGTTGCACTGTAATCTGCTAAAGCAATTGTAGTTGGATCTACATTAGCTCTATTAAATGCATTTTCAATTTCGGTCATCTTTGTTTTAACAGAAGAAACATCTAAGGAACCTGTAAATGCAAGATTAGCATCTCTTGTTGTTTCGTACACTGCATTATGCTGTGTTTCATTTCCAACAAGAATATCACCAGGAAGTGTCATCACTTCTTCATAACTTCTTTCTAGTGGGGCAGCATAGTTTACAGTTAAAGCAATCGCACTAGGATTGTTTACACTTGCTCCTGCAGCCATCTGCTTACCAACCCACTTCAAGTCAAAGTTGATTGTACTTCCAGAAACGTTACTTGTAGCTATAGCAGTTAAGTTACCATTTACAGTACCGATTACTTCGTAGTTTCCTCCAGCTACAGATCTAGCATCGAAGTTTGCGGCAGGAACTTTAATCTTCATATCATCTGCCACTGCATTTACTGCATTCTTTAAATCTGTAAAATTTGTAATATTTGCTGCATTAGCAAGTTCAAATGTTACGGTAGCACTCTGTATATTACCAGTCACATTACTTATAACAAATGAACCATTAGCACCTTCTAAAGTAGTATTTGCTAATGAAGGTACATCCTTAAAACTTAAGCCAGTTGGTAATGTAATTGTAGCTGTGAAAGATGTATTTAAGTTTGCTAAGTTAATTTGATTTGCAGCTGCAGAGTAGCTTGCTTCAATAGCAGCCATCTGATCTTTAATTGTCTTTGCATGGAATAAACCAACAAAGTTAAGGTCATCTGTCTTTTGTTTTGTCACTGCATTATTTGCAGTATCGTTATCAATTAATAAGTCCGCATCAACATCTACTGTCACATTTGAATTTGTAACAGTTGGCTGCTCAAATACATCACTAGTCGCAAAACTATCTGTTAATGAGATTGTAGCTGTATCTGCTTGGAATTCCGTAGGAATACGAATAAAGCTACGACCTGTAATAAATCCAAAGCTACCCGTACTAGTAATCTTTAAATTTTCATCGATTGCATTTGCAGCTACGTACCCATTTGCGTTAATACTATATGGAATAGTTAGAGTTACTTTTCTATTCTGTGTACCAGCATTCACATCACTTTGATAAAGTGTATTGATACCAGCCCAATTTTGTTGTGCTAGAGGTAAATCAAAAGTTACAACATTTCCTGAAACAGAATATGTAATTGTTGCTCCTGGGATAATTGCGGATGTGCTTGCTGTAGTTGGTGTACCTAGTGTTACTTCATTAGGGAATGTAACACTATATTTGATACTAGCCACCTTACCTGCTGTTCCATCGATATTCCATGGATATGCAGCACCATACGTTGTCATATATGGAGCTAATTCAGACATAACATCTGCGATTGGAACATCTGCTGTCCAAGTACCATTATATGTACCATGATTGCTTCCAGTGACTCCACTCACAGTTCCAGAGTTACTAATATATTGTGCAATTTGTAGAGTGCCTGCCGCGTTAACAAAAGTCACATTTGGCATAAGAAAGCCAAGTGTAACCATCAATGTTGTAAATAGTGTAATGATTTTAGTAAACATTTTGCTGAATCCTGCATTTCTGCTCATACATAAACCTCCATTTCTTATACATTGACAAAACTTACCAACGAAAAACGATAAAATTTTACTCGGAGCCACATCATATTATAAGTATTTTACACTTTATTTTGTGTCTCAATTATACATTATGCCTTCATTATCTTTTTGTCAACATTTACAATAAACGCAGCCATTAATGCGATACTCATCATAATCGCATACATTAACATATTATTTTGATCACTTGTCTTAGGTGTTGAAATAGGTGCCTTATATACATTTGTAAATACAGCTTCATTTACAACTGTGCCATCTGCCTTTTCAACATGTGTATCTGCCACAAGCTGTCCAGCCACATCTGTTACCTCAAATGTGATTGTATATTGGGTTGTATCATATGTGTAATTTGCGATACCATCATTGATTTCACTAATTACATATTGATATGTACCTGCCTGTGTAATTTCGAAGATACCAAATTCTACTTCACCACTACCGGTTACTTCAGCTTGTTTTACACCACCAACACTACCTACTGGCATTGGATCTGCTGGATTAACAGCTCTCATCTCAAAATGGAATCTAGATGGATTTGTCGGATTACCTTCTACGATCTTCTTGACTGGTGGATCAACCAATACTGGTTTTGGTACATATGTATTTACAATCTTTGTGCCATCATAATGAACTGTAAAGTCTCTACCACTAATTGTGATTGTGCTTCCTTCTTCCACAACATTACCATCACCATCTAGTTCCTTTACAGTATAAGTATTTGCAGCAGACGTAATTGTGTCTGTCACTGGTAAATTGGAGAATGTTGCCGTAAAGTGATTGTTCTTATCCACAACCACTTCTTGTACTTTATTGCCATTTTTATATAGGGCAATTGTAGTAGAAAGCGTATCAATCTCACTTTGTGTTAAATTAGACCATTCTTTAGTAAATGTCTTTGTCGTTGTTGCAGGGATAAGTGGCGTTACTTCTAAAGACTTCTTATTTGTAACTGTAAATCCTTGGTCTACATCTCCTGTTACAGTTGCAGTATACCAAGCATCGTTAATCTTAATCTTGCCAGAGCTATCTACGCCCACTTCTTTTACAGAGTATTGATAGTTTGTACCAGTTGTTGGATTTACTACATCAATATTATCGAAAGAAACTTCCCAGTTATTTGCTGCAGTAAGTTTCTTCTTTTCTAGAACTGTTCCATCACGGTATAACTCTACTTCTATTTCACTCACTGGAGCAGTAAGCGCAGTACCATCATAGTTCTTCCAATCCTTCGCAACCTTGATTGAAGAAGTATGAAATGTCATCGCAGCAGGCTCTAGAGTTAATGTTGCACGGTTACCATTGATATCATAATCCAATACTGGAGTAATCACGTCTATCTTATCGTTATGAGACATTGTTAAGTTATTCTCAGCCTTATATGTCACTTCAATTCTTCCGCCATCACCATTACTTAATGTTGTTTTCGTAACCAACATAAGCATATTGGCATCTGCTGGATTTGTAACAATATCATAATCTCCTGGTTGAGGAGCGTGATTGAGTGCGTATGTCTTGCCTGGCTTTAACTTAATATACTTCACTTCAAAGTTTGGCGTCGCCTCCACTTTGTCCAGTTTTAATGGTAACTGATTCGCACCTTCCGGCATGAATGCAGGACCAAAATCTAGATTCTCATTTAAGAGAGGAATAAATACATTTGCGTAGTTAATATTTGTTCCACTATTATTTCTTAGTTTGATACGCATTGTTGTCGTATCGCCTTTTTCTAATACGACTGTTGTATCTTTTTTGGTTGTTGCAGAAGTATTGTCATAGATAATTTCTGCACCTGTATCTTTATCAATTAAAGTGGAATGTGCATTTACTTCAGCTGCCTGATTTACTTTGACACCAGGTCCTTCAGACAAGGAAACCATTGTCTTACCAGAGTTTACAGCTGTACCAAATACAGCTGTATATTTATCTGTATTCCAGTTTCTTCTATCCCACTTTTCAGGTTTGATGACTGCACCAATCGCATCAAAATCCTTTGTCGTAATTCCAAGGAAGTCATTGATATGGTATGTCGCAACCTTCACTGTCTTATCCGCATGAACATCAAACTTGATTGTCATGTTCTTACTTGTGAAGTTTGGCTGATATTGACCTCTTGTTTCTTGGCCAATATCAATGGAATACTTCCAAACTTTGACTTTCTCACCATCTTTTTCAAACTCACCTACATATGTTGGTGTACTCAATGTTCCGTTTGTTACTTGTAAGTTTGAATATGTAAATCCTTCTGGCATAATCATGTAAATCTCTGGTTCCTGTAGTGGGTTCCAATCCCAGTTTGCGTCATCAATACGTCCAGATACTGTAAAGGAATTTCCGCCAAGAATTTGTGTCTGATTGATTGAACCAACACCATTCTTTACTTCAGGTACCTTTGGCTTACCAATTAGGGTATATGTATCGCCAGCAGTTGGTGTAGCGCCTGTGTTGTATAGTTTTACAGTTGTCTTAACATTATCGTTAGTACCCACCTTCCAGCTTCCATATACACCATTTGGAATATATGACCAACCGTAGAATTCACCATCAGAGATAAACTGATTATTAGGATTCCATGTATCTAATAAATCACGTTGTGGACGAATGCCATCATACTGTCCAGGAATTTGACCAATATCAACTTTGATTGTTTTGATAGAATCATTAATATCAAGTCCTAGTGCTGTATTTGTGATTAATGCAGATACATTTAATGGAGATGCATTTGGCTTCTGTAAAATACTTGGATCAGCTACACCACTAGCACCACTAGCAGATGTCCAATAGATGTTTCCATATACCATATCTGCGTGATATGGAATTGTAACACCACGAATAATCGCAGTATCTGTTTCATCAATTGTCATTTCAAGTGTCTTTGGTTTTGTTGGTGTAGATAATTCGTTCTTAATTAATAAGGAACCTAAACGAACATTATAGGTATCATATTTTTTATATGCCCAGTTTACTGCTGTATCAACTAAGGCATGAGAAGCTACCTGTTCTGGATCAGAACCGTCAATCAACTTCACTGTCATGGTAGATACGTTGCTAGAAGTACGATCTACGTTTGGAGTATCATCCCAGATTGTTTTCTTAAAGTTTTTTAGAGTAATTGTAAACGAAGAACCATTTGCACGTGTACTATTTGACGGAACCTTTACATGAGGTACAAACTTTGGTGTTCCAGAATAAGAACCAGGTTCATTCCACTCTAATTTCGTGGTCTTCATTCCACCACTCTCTGTCGTAGAAACAACAGTACCATTTGAGTGATATAACTGTGTCTCTTCGAGAGATATAAACTCAATGTCACTAGGATATTCAATTTCAACGGTTGTCTTACTACCTGCTTCTGTCAAGGAATTTCCACCTGTAATGGAAGCGAGCAATGTTGTCGTTGTATCACCCTTACTGATAGTCTCTGTTGATTGGTCTGTCCAGAAGTTATATCTAAACTCTTCTGTAGACTTCGCATTAAAAGAACGTGCATCTACAGATGGAGTTGAATCTGTACTTAGACTAATCTGAAACAAGTTCGTAAGAATCTGATTTGGATCCTGATTTAGATATGCACTGTCAATGCTGAAACTAATTTCTCCTGCAGAAGCCACATTTGTTAGTGATGTCTTTGACTTAAAAATTAATTCGCCATTTCTTGACTGAGCAGAACCTGCAGTTGGATATCCATATGGGGAAGTACCTGTCCCTGTAGGTGTATTAACCAACTGTTCAAAACCCGTTGCAGTAATTGGACCTTCCGTAAATGTTGAACCTGGAAGTGTAGTAATATACGCTCCATTTCCAAGATTTAGATGAAAATAGGTATTTGAAAACTGCAAGGATGATGGAACAGAATATTCTACATCCAATGAGTAAATAACCCCTGTTTTTAGTTCAGGAACATCACCTGCCAATAAATCAGCTACCTGAGCACCTGTAGATGAGTCCTTTACAACTACTTTATTAAATTTAAAACCGGTTGTATCCTCAGCCTGAACGACTGCTTTTCCAGGAATAAAACCAGCGATTACGATTATAAGTGATAATAGAAACGCAAACACCCTCTGTATTCCCTTTGCAAAACAATGATTGCTACACATAGATTTCTCCCCCTAAAATAGTTTTAGCAGCGTTTTACTTTGTACGAAGTAGTTGCTAGGAATCGTGATTTCCACAATCAACGCTACTTGGCAATGTGGTTTCACTTTTGTTTTTATCGTTCTAGTTTAGTAATACTTCGTATTCAAAGGCAGTGTTTACAAACAAAAAGTAGTATTTGTTGTTCATTACAATTTTAAGTGAAAAACCGAAATAATAAAATACTATATTTTTTTAATTTTTAGTTAATAATTTTCTCATATTAGTAATATTTAATGCATATAGTTATTATTATTGAAATATTGTTATTAATTTTACATTTCAAAAATGATGTTTATAGCATAAAAGACAAGTCCCTTGAAGTGCATCTTCTTAGGACCTGCCTTTTATGTTTCTATCCCTTCCGATTATTCTTTAGTCAATAACTGCACGAGCAGCAGCATCTTTGTAATACTTAAATTCTGTAAATACTTCTCCTTTATATGGATTCTTCTTTGTCTTTATACACGTACGGATGATGTAGATAATAGCGATAAGATTTACAATAAGTGCTAGTCCACTAACAATTGTCATCATTGTAGGATTTGCGTTAGCACTTCCTCCAGCCACAATTCCATTCAGTGTACCATCTGCGTATAATACTGGTAATGTTACCCATGGGAATGCCTTTGTACCATCTGCAAATGTTTCTTGGAATAATGGGAATACCTGTGCAAACATACACCATATACATAAAGTATTCGCTCTATTTTGAATCCATCCACCCTTATTCCATAGTAATGCAGGAATTGTTGGTGATAGTAGTAATGCAACACCACAGAACCATGAATGTGTTGGTAAACAGTTGTATGTATACGCAAAATTCCACACATCATAGATTAAGATATATACCCAGATCATATCTGGCCAAATCATATCCTTTTCATCCTTAGAAGAATATACAGCCCACCAACCTGTCATACAGAAGATATTGATCAAACCTGCTAAACCATTGAATACATTATGCCATCCTCCATATAACCATACACCTTCAGAAGATAACCACCATTTGTACCAACCATTAATTGCTGACTCAAAATCACTTGCTACTGCAATCAAGATATTAATAGCAACAATCGCAAATGGGAATGCACGGAACCAATGTTGTTTTCCAATACCCCATTTGTATTTGATCATCATAAATCCAATACATCCTGTAAGTGATGCATAGAGTTTTGCATAATGGAACCAACCATTCATATATAGATATGTTTGGTTATGTAGTGCCCACTCTGCCCCCATTCTCGCTGATACATAAATTACGATAAAATAAATTGTCAAAATTAATGGTAAAACAAAAAACATCAAGATACCGCCAAACTTTGTTCTACGAGAAAACTCATTTAACAAAATCAAACTTGCAAGTACTCCTAGCATTGCGACCCATTGGTATATGGCCGAATCTCCGCTAATGTGAAATAACATATTTCCTCCCCCTTTTTTATGTTCTCACTTCATTCAATTATGCATGTATATACATGTGATTAATTTCACTTATATTTTATAAAACATCAAAATGTTAGACAATGGCTAGAGAAAAAAATTTTTTAGAATTTTGACAAATATAAAAAATTGGATAAATTTTTTATCCAATTTTTATCTAATATCTTCTGGTGTAGTAATTTTGTAATTAGAGTATTTCCCTTCAACTACAGCCACTCTTACATTAGAATACTTCTCTACCAAGGAAGTATCATCCGTGCCAATAAAGTGGTCCTTTTTTGCTTTATGCATGCATGTGAGTAATAAATCTGTCTCAAATGCTTGTGGTGTCTGTGCACACTGTAATGTACTACGGTCATATGTCTCTACAACATATCCGTCCTTAACATGCTTTACGGTATCCTTGCATGGAACGCACAATAAAGCTGCCTTCTCTGTTTCCATCGTCTTTTTAAGCTTCTCTAATGACTCTTTTTCTAAGAATGGTCTAGCTCCATCATGCACAAAAACAATATCTGCTAGTACTGCACGCAAGCCATTATAAACACTATCTTGACGTGTTGCACCACCACACGCAAATACGACTCTACCATCTTTTCTTCCATGTACTTTTTCAAAATGCTCTGCACAATCTGTCACTAAAACAATTTGTACACAATCACTATCATTAAGAAATACAGAAAGCGTCTTATCCAAAATGGTTGTTCCATCTGGCAGTTTTGCATAAACCTTATTATATCCAAGCTTCATTCTTGTTCCACTACCTGCCGCAACGATTAGAGCACTGTATTGCATAACTTTCTCCCTCTTTTTCATATATTAAAACATAATCAGATGTCATGCGCATTAATAAAATGTATAATAATCAAAAAAAGGAGATAACATGCACTATAACGGAATTATTTTTGATTTTAACGGTACATTATTCTTTGATACTGATTTACATATTCAAGCTTGGGATACTATCGCTATGAGAGTCGTTGGTGAACACATGACAAAAGAAACACTCGTACAGAAATATTGGGGGTTAGCAAATGTCGATTTGATTCAACGTATGACGAATAACACACTTTCTACAGAAGAATGTGAACGCTTATCAGCCGAAAAAGAAGCCCTTTATCGCCAATATGTTAAAAATGATCCTAGTGCACAACTAGCTCCGGGTGTCATTGAATTCTTTAACTACCTCAAACAACACAATATTCCCTTTACAATTGCCTCTGCATCAATCAAAGAGAATATAGATTTCTACGTATCACAGTTCAATTTAGACCAATGGATCGATCCAAAAACAATTGTCTATGATGATGGTACATACAACAGTAAATATGAAATGTATTTAGAAGCTATGAAACGTCTTCATGTATCCGATCATGTTATCGTCTTTGAAGATTCTATCAACGGTGTTCTAGCCGCAAAAAAAGCTAATGCTAAAGTTATTGCGATTTCTAGTGATTCTCTTGAAGCACATGATCTTCCATTCTTATCTGCGACAATCAATGATTTTCAAGGTATTGTTGAATTACTTGAGACTCTTCCTGAATAACCCCATATAGAAAAAAGATCTCAATATGAGACCTCATCCAAATACTGCACCTAATAATCCATAAGATACTAGTGTCATGATGACTGCAGCCATTGCAACTCCAATCAATATTGATAGGGTTGCTTTTTTTAAGTCCATTTCAAACAAGGCCGCAATTAAGCATCCAGTCCAAGCACCTGTACCCGGTAATGGAATACCTACAAATAATGCCAATCCCCAGAAACCATACTTATCGATTTTCGGCTTATTCTTAATTGCTTTCTGTTCTAACCACTCCGCAATCTTAGATAAGTGATGTATTGATAGCCAATGGATTAGCTTTTTAATTCCAAATAAAATAAATGGGATTGGTAAAATATTACCAATGACACACCAGAATACTGCCTCCCACATAGGTATCCCTAACATCTTGGCAAGTAATAAGCCACCACGTTCTTCAATCAGTGGTAGTAAGCTAACTAAAAAGATTGATAATTTAGGTGATAAGAACTTCCCAACAGTTCCTGCCCACCAGAGAATAAAACCTTCCATGCAAAACCTCCGCATATCCCTGCATACTTTACCATAGACCACTATTCATCGCAATTCTCGCTGATAAACTTCATCTAAATTCAATAAAATTCTTTCTTTCAATTCTGTTTCTCAAAATTCAAAATTATTTTTGAAAAAATATAAAAATGTGTTGACACTCTGTGTTGAGGTTGATATTATATTAAAGCATTCGATGAAGTTGGGCCTGTAGCTCAGGTGGCTAGAGCGCACCCCTGATAAGGGTGAGGTCGCTGGTTCAAGTCCATTCAGGCCCACCATTTTCGGAAAATTCATCGAATTGATATACATGGGGTTATAGCTCAGCTGGGAGAGCACCTGCTTTGCAAGCAGGGGGTCAGGAGTTCGATCCTCCTTAGCTCCACTTATCAAAAAAATACCGTAGAAATGCGGTATTTTTTATTTACTAAGAAGAATTTGAGATTAATAAACTAAAAGCAGATTTCACGTGTGTGTATGAAATCTGCTAAATTTTTATTTCTCAGGTTTTGCAAGAACAAATAATGCGTTACGTTCGTAGTTTTCGTTTCCTTCTTCTGCGAAGAAATCATACATAGACCAGTTATAGTAGAAACGTTCAGCACCATATACAAAGTAACCATCTTGATTATGGTCAGTTGTATCATAAGGATCTGCCATAATCATAACATCATCCTGCGTTGTTTCTGTTCCCATATCATCATAACCAATGACTACTTGCCAGTGTCCGCCCCACTCAATCCAGCAAACCATTACAGCATTTCCTGCTTGGATTTCTTCCTTAAAGCGTGACAGAGGGAAAACTTCATGTGGATCTTCACCAATATGGTCATAGTTAGATTCAATATTGAATCCACCAACACCTTCAAACATTTCTACTGCTTGTTTTACAGATGTAGGTCCAGGTGTCAAACCATTAGAGCGTAGTTTAGCAAGATCTTCTTCTCCTATATTTCCTCTTTTACCATAGAAATCCATTACCATTAAGGCAGATGCTACGCCACAACTCCACTCACTAGATTGTTGAATTGTTTTAAACTTTGGCAAAATAGAAAGTGATCCATTGCTTGTCATGTTGTAATAATCCAAAGATGTAAAATAAGGACTATCTTTATGATCTCCTGCACGTTCAACGGAATCTGAACCAGCTTCTGGATCTAAATCTTCATTATCCTCAATCTTCATTTCATCACTGTAATTACCAGTATTGTTTGCGGCTGTTTCCTTTTCAGATACAGCTTTTGTTGTGCATGCTGTCATAAGCAATGCTAGTAAAATCAAATAAAACTTCTTCATTTTTCCCCTTCCCGGTCCCCAACAAAAAAGGCAGTATCAACCAATACCACCTGTATGTATCTATTCATCACACACTTATCTATAAAAGACTACTACAGGCACAGAGTTGATTTGCTCAATATGCGGGAAATCCCGATTAATCAGGCAGTCCTTCTGCCCTGCTGCATCCACGATGCAGTCCCTGCTTCTTCAACAGGTCTTCGGCATTTGACCCGGCCGTCCGTGTAGCCTCAGCTTATAATAAGCGGTCAAGCGTGACATATTTATCACAGTGATAGTTTACAAAAAGCAATATATAAAAACAAGTATATTTTTTGAAATTTTGTATCATGCATTAAAAAAAGATTCACTACACTATTGTAGTAAATCTTTTCGTAATAACTTTTATAAAGCAGCCTTCACTTGTTCGTAAACACCTTCACCATCTAACTTATACTTAGCCATAAGCTTATTAGCATCGCCAGATTCAGCATAAGTATCTTGGATACCAATGCGACGAATCTTCTTAGGGCACTTATCTGCAGCAATTTCACAGATGAGTCCACCTAATCCACCGATTACATTATGTTCTTCAGCCGTAAATACTACATCATACTTCGCTAGTAATTCAGCAATCTGTTCTTCATTACATGGCTTGATAGCACATACATCTACTACAGCTACTTCCTTACCTTCTGTACTTAACTTTTCAGCTGCCTTTAAGGCAGATTGAACCATCAAGCCACAAGCAAAGATAACAGCATCCTTACCTTCACGAACAACGTTAACCTTGCTGAAATCAAATACTGTATCTTCAGTATAAACATCTTCAACAGATGAACGACCAAGTCTTACGTAACATGGTGTCTTTGTAGAAGCAACATGTCTAATAACAGCCTTTGTCTGTGCAGCATCACATGGTACATACACTTCCATTCCTGGTACAACACGCATAAGTGCGATATCTTCAATCGCTTGGTGAGATACACCATCTTCACCTACTGTAATACCTGCGTGCGTGCCGCATACCTTAACATTTAAATGTGGATATGCAACACTGTTACGAATCTGTTCCCAAGCTCTACCTGTACAGAACATAGAGAATGAAGATGCGAATGGAATAAATCCACTTGTCGCAAAACCAGCTGCATGACCAATCATATCAGCTTCGGCAATACCTAAATTAAAGAATCTTTCAGGTGCTACCTTTTTCGCATTTGCTGTCTTAGTACTGCCTGAAAGGTCTGCATCTAACACCACAATCTTATTATTTTCAACGATTAATTCAGCTAACGCTTCACCATACGCTTCTCTTGTTGCCTTACCCATGACTACTCTGCCTCCAATTCTGCCATTGCTGCTTCAAATTGCTCTTGGTTAGGAGCCTTTCCATGCCATCCAGCATTGTTTTCCATAAAGGAAACACCCTTACCCTTAACAGTACGAGCGATGATTGCTGTTGGCTTGCCCTTCACTGTCTTTGCTTCAGCAAATGCAGCCTGTAATTCTTCCATATTATGTCCATCAACACAAATTACATGGAATCCAAATGCTGCAAACTTCTGGTCTAATGGTTCAGGTCCAATAACATCAGATGTCTTACCATCAATCTGTAAACCATTTACGTCAACGATGGCACAAAGATTATCATTCTTATAATGAGCAGCAGCCATTGCAGCTTCCCAGATTTCTCCCTCTTCTGTTTCTCCATCACCGATTAAGCAGTAAATACGGTGATCATTTCCAGCTAATTTATTAGCTAATGCCATTCCATCCGCTACTGCAAAACCTTGACCTAATGAACCAGTAGACATATCTACACCAGTTACATAGTTCATATTTGGATGTCCCTGTAACTTAGAATCTATTAAACGGAATGTCTTTAATTCTTCTTCAGCCAAAATACCCTTTTCAGCTAGTACAGCATATAAAAGTGGTGATACATGTCCCTTCGATAATACAAAACGGTCACGTTCAATTCCACCAGCATTTTCCTTATTGATATCCATCACATCAAAATAAAGCACTGTAAGAATATCTGTAGCACCCAATGATCCCCCAGGGTGTCCAGATTGTGCATTATACACTTGTCTTAAAATATTCTTACGAATATTCTTCGCGTGTAATTTTAAATCTTCAATTACCATTATACGGCCTCCTGTTTTATACTATTTTTATATTATCATGTTCATAATAGATACAAAAGTTCTTTTCCCTAACATTTACCTAAAGGAAAAGAAAGTATTCATTTATATGGAATATCGTTCATAAAACATTCCATTTTTCTGTATTTTTTCTATACTATTCCTATGAAGGTACTTTTATGAAAAACAGTTTATTACAAGAAATATCAATCCATGCATTGACCGAGTTTAAATTAGGTAGTGCTGAATATCCAGAATCCAATTCTGGTTGTACAGTTATCTTAAGTGAATCAGGATATCCTACCGGAATCGATATTCGTGGTGGTGCTCCTGCATCTAGAGAAAGTGGGCTATTAAATCCACTCGCTGCTAATGATGGCGTGCATGCGATTGTACTATCTGGAGGTAGTGCCTTTGGGCTTGATACTGCTAGTGGCGTTATGAAGTTTCTAGCAGAACGCAACATCGGTTTCCCTACTGCGGCAGGTGTTGTACCAATTGTGTGTGCTTCCTGCTTATTTGATTTGAACGGTAATTCAACACAGAAATATCCTGACGCAAATCTTGGCTATCAAGCATGTGAAAATGCATATCAAGGAATCTTTAAAGAAGGAAAACATGGCGCTGGAACTGGTGCTACTATCGGAAAGATATATGGTCCTAAACAATCATCTCCTTCTGCCTTAGCAACCTACGCAGTACAACTAGGAGATTTAAAAGTTGGAGCAATTGTCGCAGTTAATGCAGTCGGTAATATCTACGATCCTACTAGTGGCAACATACTCTCTGGTATTCGCAATCTAAAAGATGGCGGTTTTATCGATGGTGAGGAGGCATTATACACTGCAATCTTAGGTCGTGATTTATTCCATCAAAATACAACTATCGGTGCAATTATTACCAATGCAAAACTAGATAAGACAGCACTCACAAAAGTTGCAGGCATGGCACATGATGGATATGCACGTGTTATTAAACCAGTGCACACTACATTTGATGGAGATTCCATCTATACGATGAGTTCTAGTACTGTACCAGCAGATATTAATGTTGTAGGTACAATCGCTGCTTATGTTATGGAACAGGCAATTTTAAAAACTGTTGATTTCAGTAAATAACTAGGAGTATATCAATCATGAATGAACGTTTACAAAAACAAATGGATTTCATCCTAGAAATCGATAAAGAAAAAAATATCTTTCGTCAGACGCATTTAACTAATCATGGAAGAAATGAGAATGACGCAGAACATGCATGGCACATGGCTATTATGAGCTATCTTTTAAAGGAACATGCAAACGAAAAGATTGATATTGCTAAGACAATGATGATGTGTCTGATTCACGATATTGTGGAAATTGATGCAGGTGATACCTATGCATACGATACTGAAGGCTTAAAAACACAAAAGGCAAGAGAAGACCTTGCCAAAGAAAGAATCTATTCACTTTTACCTGATGATCAAAAAGTAGAATTGATTGCACTCTTTGATGAGTTTGAAGCAAATGAAACTCCAGAAGCAAAGTTTGCACATGCAATGGATAACTTCCAGCCACTCCTATTAAATAACTCAAATGACGGTGGTGACTGGAAGGATCACCAAGTTACTGCAGAAAAGGTATATGGTCGACAATCGAAAACCAAGTTAGGTTCAGAAGCCATCTATGAAGTAACAGACCAAATCCTTCAGAGTCATATTAAAAAAGGTAATCTAAAATAACCTTCATGCATGATACTCATCTTTCAAGAAAATATATTTTTAAAAAGAATGGCAGTTAACTCTAACATTCTTTTTACTTTTCTTAATTGATTTAACCTGCAAGCAGATTAAGATACTAATACTCCTCCATTATTGAAAGTATAATATCTTCCACCAATGGAAATTGTTCCCGTCTTCATAGAACCATCTGTCTCTTCACCTAGATAATACCAATATCCATTGATCTTTTGCCAACCTGTTAACATATGTCCAAATGAATCTAAGTAATACCATGAACCATTAATGAGCTTCCAGCCCTTGGTGATTAAACCATTTTCATCGAGATAGTAATAATAGTTTCCATAATACACCCAGCCAACCTTCATATTACCATCTGTCCCTAGATAATAATCTTTGCCATTTACTACAATCCAATTAAATTGTTGAATACCAAAGTCATTGAGATATTGATATTGATTGTTTGTATAGACCCAACCCTTCTGCATCTTTCCATTCTCGTCAAGATAATAGTTACGGTCCAGATATTGAATCCAACCTGTCTTTCTGTTTCCATCTGTTCCTAGATAATAATCAACTCCATCGACAAGTATCCAGTTGAATTGTTGAATTCCAAAGTCATTGAGATATTGATACTGGTTATTTGTCTTTACCCAACCTGTTTGCATTTTTCCATTTTCATCGAAATAGTAATTTCGATTTGCATAGACTTGCCAACCTAGTTTTAATGAACCATCATCATTTGCCCAATACCAGCCTGGTTTCGCATCAATCCAACCTGTCTGCATAGCACCACTACCATTAAAGTAATACTTCTTACCTTCAATATCCGCAACACCCTTAACCATGTTTCCGTTTGTATCTAGATAATAGTTGATATCTCCTTCTTTCAACCAGCCAAATACTTGGAATCCAAAAGCATTCAAATATTGGTAATTGTTGTTGGTATATACCCAGCCTTTCTTCATCATTCCACTATCATCGAAATAATATTTTCTGCCTGAGTATTCATGCCAGCCAATCTTTAGAGAACCATCATCATTCGCCCAGTACCACTCATTATTTACTTGGAACCAACCACCAGACATTGCTCCATATGCATCGAAGTGATAAATCTTACCATTAACTTTAGCAAACCCTATCGCCATGATGCCTGATGTTTCATCTAGATAGTATTTCTTTGTACCTAATGTTAAGAATCCTGTCTTACGGTATCCCTGTTCATCAAAGTAATACCAGTAACCATCTATCAATTCCCAATCAGAACGGGTATATGTTCCATCGAAATGACGGTACCAATAACCGTAATAATCTTTTACCCAAGCACCTTTACCTACTTGTTTTGTAAGTGGCTCAACACTTATAAAACTGATATTCTGATTTGATACCCATCCTACACTCGCATTCCAGTCATAGGTAGCCAATGATGAATTACCAGCTGTATACATTGATTGTCCATTTACTACATGATTTGTGGACTGAATCTTATAATATCCTCCACTTTCACCAAGAACGTTAACAAAATGAAATTTATTATATCCCGATGCATATGAAGAGTTATATAGAACCGTACTTGAAGTTAGTGATTGATATACATTTATATTATCTCCAACGATATATCCCACCTTTGCAGAACCATAGTCTACTAAGTAACCATCATTTCCGCTTGCATATTTATCAAAACTATATGCAATGGCCGCAATTGATACACCATAATATGGTGTAGATGCATATTTCACACTTAATCCACTACCCTTATTTCCAAAGAAACTACCGTAATAGCTAAAACGATTTCTTGTACTTAAATATCCATTTCGTAACTGGATTCCCATTTGTTCATTAATTGATTGGGCAACACTACTATAGTAACTTGCACGATTTGGATCACTATCAACTGCATTCCATCCAAATAAGTTATATCTTTGCTTTGCAAAGTAACTAGTACCGTAGGCTGCTTCCAAACATGCCTGCGCAAAAATCATGACTGCATTTACACCATAGGTATTCTGAGCATCAATAAAGTACTGTCCTGAATCCCAAAGAACACTGTTTGTTCCATATCCCTTCGATGCTAAAAATCCATTATACTTATCCGCAGTAATATTAGACTTTGTTCGCAGCGGTAAAAATTGATAATAGTTAAAATATGTTCCTGCTAAATAAGAATAATATGGATCTGTATAGTAACGTACATCATCATACGAATAGTAACTGGCACCTGTTGTCATCCAAGAAGCTGCAGGACCTACCGCAATCTCCGCAACAGTACGTGGAATAGAGCCACCTTCTGCATAACTAGAATATGCCACAAAGATAAGGTCCCTATAATTTCCATTTTGGCGAACTGTATAATACGCTCTACGTGGTCGTACATAGAATGGTGCTGAATGTTCTGAAGTATTATCATTACCACCAAGATAAATTGGTAGATTATAACTAATAAATTTCTGTGGAATTAAATCGATATCTCTAAGATTTACATTTCCATCAAAACCTGTAACTGTTGCGTATACATCACCCGTACCATCACCATAGTATGCTTGCGTGTCCCAATAGTCTAACTGACGATATGCAGACATATACGTTGAAGTGCCAGCTGCGCCCTGGATTGTGAGTGTTACACCACCATTACGATTAGGGAAGGAATAGGCTACACCTCTAGTCATTGCAATAATTTTACTTGGGCTAAAACTTTCTGCATGACGAACAACCGCATCATTTCCCCAAGACTTCATCGCAGCTTTTGCTTCAGCAAAACCAGCGTAACATCCCTTCATATCAAAATATCCAGAATCATTTACAACATCCACTTCGTATTGATTACCCGAACATGACATTACATAATAATTCTCATATTTGTCTTTGGCTTGTACTTGAATGCTAGATAAAGGAAGGAAACAAATCCCTATAGCACACAATAGTAATAGATTGAGCCATCTCCTCATTGAGTCACTTCCTCTCCGCTCATTTCAACAGTTTCTCCACTTTCATATGTAAGTGTTAAACTACAATCCCCTAGAACAATACTTCTCTCAGGATCTAATACAACAAACAATAATACTGCATTTGGCTTATCTGCTACGCTTAAATTGAGTAAGTTATCATAGCGCACAGAATACACAGCACTATCCTCTGCATTTACTTTTTCTCCAGTTGTAACATTTAGAACAGCTCCAACAATCTTTTTGGAGTTAGCTTCCTTTAAACGTACTGCGAATACACGTGCTTGTGAAGGAAGACTATAAGCAACTTCCATTCCATCTATCCTTTGAACCAATGCTGTATTTGGCAATTCAAAAATTGCATAGTGTGTATTGTCTGTTGGTGTAATGGTTGGCGTAGGTGTAGGAGTAGCTTTCGCAGCTGTTGAGAATTCCTTATTATCAGTAATGATTTTTGTATTTAAAGCGATATCAACAGAAATATCTTTGTACTTATCTGATGTTAATGTAATCTTTGTTAACTTGCTATCGAGAACAGGAATAAATACACGTATCTGATGATTCTGCTGTTTTTCTTTTAAATTTAACTTATTCCAGTCATATTCTTTTTCTGTAAATGTTGTCTTATATTTATCTAATTTTGCTAAAGAAACACCTTCACTTGTGATGAGATCTTTTGCCTGTAAATCATCGGCATGACTTACTTCAATATCCGCAACTACAAAGCGATAGTCTAAATCTTCAAATTGATATACACTTGCTTGCTTTAGCTTTAACTCAGCTTTTTCTTCTACAACAGAAGTTTCTGGTTTTTGTTCAGGCTTTCTTTGATTAAAACCTAAGTAGATTGCAACAACAACAAACGCTAGTGCTAATATACCGATTAATATATTTCTAAGTAGTTTCATAGATTCCTCCTGGCATAGAATTCTTATCATCCTTTAATTACGATAATATTGTACACTATTACATCAAAACACCCAAAGTTTTTAAAGCTATCTAACACCATTAAAAAGGAATTAATCCCTATAGATTAATTCCCTAATTCTCTTCTATGAACAACCGAATGTCTTCCACCTGTTAATATCTCTAATAGCTTAGGACAAACCCGATTGAATAGATGATAAATACATGCAGATAGAGCAATTGTCAGTGCCAGAATTATCAATCTTGCAAATAGATTATAGATTGCGATAGGAAGATGAAGATTGATCCAGAACTGACTCATCACATCCCATAAATCATATATCAGTGGCTGATGAATCGCATACATTAAGAAAGTTAGATTATAAATATTTCTCATCTTGAAATTCTGAATCGCTTGTAATAAGTAGAATACTAATATCGGCAACATGATTTTAGCAACATTCTCAAAAATCGTTAAAATAAATCCCTCGAGTAAAAATGCTATAAAAATCAACGAGAGTACATATTGTATTGATTTTCTTGAATCAAACTCTTTTTCAAACTTACCAAAGTATGCACCTACAAGATAACAAGGTAAATAATACAGGACGTTCTCCATCAACCCAAACTGTATAAAGTCTTTTGCAAATTGAAACGGCAACCTGAATAAAAGCTGTATCCCAACTGTAATTATTACTATAAATACCCAACCAACTTTCTTCTCCTTAAAAATAACGAGCAGAATTGGTGAAATCAGAGCCAAGTAAAAAATAACTAATACATACCATAGTGGTCCATCTTGTGGAAATTTCTCTATCAATACTGTTCTTGCCAAAATATCTGATAAATCAAACACATATTGTTTTTGTATAATATCTAAAATAGTGATGATTGCCTGCCATACCAAGTAAGGTATCAATAATGAAGTAATACGTTTCTTGATCTTTGTTGGATAATCCTTCAATTCATATTTTCGGAATAATAAATACGCTGAAATAAAGAAGAAGTAACACATGGCAAAGTTACCCATCATCCCAAACATGTGCACAAAACCATGCGAGAATCTAAGATCCCAAGAGTTTAGCGCGAGACTTTCATGCAATGAAACGGTGTGATAGCACACCATTAAACAAGTCATTATAAAATTGAGAAATACAATTTTTTCACTTGTTTCTTTATTCATTCTCATCCCTCTTCAATCTCGCTTCAAGTAACACATTTAATATACCATTTTTCCGAATCGTATATCTTATCTTTTTTTATTTCTTTAAATTCTCTAAGAACTTTCCTGCATCCTTAATAAAACTGATACAGATTATTATCATAATCATCGCTAAAGGAAATGCCGCAATAATACTTACAGATTGTAAATTATTCATTGAACTCTGTGAGAAGATGAGCGCAATTGGTAATACAACAAGAAGAATACACCACATGAACTGAATTGCCTTATGTGGATGTTCCCCTTCATCAAGTTCATGATAGCTATAACAAGAAGCTGTATATGCGATAGAATCAAAGGAAGTCGCATAGAATGCAATCATTGTTAGTAGTACTAACACCAGAATGAATGGTGCTAAAGGCATTGTATCAATTACTTTGAGGATAATTTCATATAAGCTTGTGCCCTGTTGGTACATTGCAATATAGTTCTGAATACCTTGTAACTGTTGTGCAAAAGAGAAATTTCCTAAAATCATAAAACTAATTAAAGTTGAACCTACACCAAAGACATATCCACCAAGGATTGTCTCTTTAATAGTTCTACCTCTTGAGATATTACCGATGAAAAATGGTGTCGCAACACTCCATACCATCCAATACGCCCAATAGAAAATTGTCCAATCCTGTGGGAAGTTTGTAGTACGCTGCGGATCAGCATAAGTAGATAACTCAAAGAAGTTCTGAACCATTTTACCAAATGATTGTAAACTAAGTTCAACGATACTACGGAACTGCCCTCCAAATAATAGGAATATTACTAATAATGCTGCAAATAAGTAAATACATAAGTTTGCAAGGAAGGAAACACCCTTAAATCCATGCAGTAAGGAATATGTATAAATAATGCATGTAATCACAATAATAATGATAGTAAGAATTGTTTCACTAATTGTGATATGGAATAATTTCGCAATAATACTTGTCATTAATGGGGTCGCAAGTGTAAATGTAGTTGCTGTACCAGCAAGTAAGGCAAATACAGCAAATAAATCAATTAACTTACCCAGGAAGCCATCAGTATGCTTACCAAGTAATGGACGACACGCCTCTGAGAACTTTTGACGATTTACCTTACGTACATGTAACATGAAGCCAAATGCAACCGCTAATACGAGATAGAAACTCCACGGAATAAAACTCCAGTGAAATAACGGATAAACGTTAGACCATTCTTCCATACCAAGTTTTTCAATATGTGCATTGCTTGCATATAAAATCCATTCAGAGAAAGAATAGAACAGAATATCTGCCGCAAGACCTGCGGTAAACATCATGGCACCCCAGTTAAAGAAACTATACTTAGGTTTCTCATCCTGGCCACCTAAACGAATTTGTCCATACTTTGAAGATGCGATATAAATCGATAACAAGAAGATACCTAAACCGATAATCAAGTAATAGCTACCAAATGTATCTCCAAAGAAGAATCGTATCTGACTTACTGTTGTATTCGATTCATTTGGGAATACAAAGAATAATACTGATAGAAATAAGATAAATATTAATGGAACCAATGTCACAAACCAGTCAATTTTCTTCTTCATAGTTATTCTCCTTTATAGTAGCGATAGCTACTATCTTCTTCGATTAATTCATCAAGGCTATCAATCTCTTTGACACCACCTGCATGCATTGGATAGCCTTGCAAGTTAAATTTATCAAAATGTTCGAACATTGCGATATCATCCCAATAAATCTGTGTATTCTTCTTCTCTTTAAATTCAAGTTCTAATAGTTCCTTGAGTTTTATTCCATCCTCTTTTGTCCATCTAGAGATTCCATACAACTGCCATGCATGATTTCCACCTGTGCGACTGCAAGATAGTACTTTATAGTGTTCATCAAGCGTTAACATCCATTCCTTAGTATCATTCTCTTGCCATACGCAGTTATAACCTGAATTTTCAAATTCAGAAGAGAGAATTGTAGAATCTGTTACTATTTGATCACCATCAATGATAATTGCATTAGAGATGTAATCTTTTGCGACATATAGTGATGAGATATTATTGCAGGTATCAAAGTATGGATTTTCAATGAGAGTTATACCTTTTATTTCATTTGGCAGATTTTGAAATGCCTCTTTTAAATACCCAACGACTATGTAAATTTCATAGATACCATTTTCGTGCAAGGCTTCGATGATAGTATCAATCATTCTTTTGCCATGAACACGAATGAGCGGCTTTGGTAAAGTTTCTGTGATTGGATGCATTCTTGTACCCTTACCAGCTGCCATAATAATCGCTCTTGTAATCTTATTCATCTTTTTCTCCCTTTTGGTGACTTAGAAATTCTTCTTGGACTATGCGGTAATATACTTTTGCATAGCGATACTGTTTCAGTGAATACTCACCAAAATCAACACCTAATAGTCGCTTATATTCGCACCAATTACTCCATAGTAATCCAGCAATTGCTACATATGCATAAATCTTATATTTTGTGACCAAATCCACTTTATTTTCGTAATAAATGGAAATTAAATTATCAATCTGTTCTCGTTCATAGAGTGAGTATATACTAAACATTGCAATATCTAAATCAGGATCTTGCATGCCTGCATATTCCCAGTCAATCAAGCGAATATCTTGCTTACCATTTTCTAATATTTGAATCATAAAGTTATCTGGGACTGCGTCAATATGTGTTAATGTCTTTTTCTTTATATTACTCTCCACAAACTTTCGTAATGATAAAATATGTTTCTTAGTAACTTCATAATCTTGGTAAATAGATTTCTTTCCATTCCATAACTTTTCGTAATACTCTAATTGTCCATACAAATCAAATGTATGTTTTACTTGTAGATTTTGGTTATGGAATGAACGAAGAACCTTCATACATGCACGCAAATCTTCTTGACTATTGGCATCACATACACGTGAATTTTCCATAAACTTTGTAATCTTATATCCATTTTTCTCATTAATATAAATTACATCATCACAGATACGCTTGCCATCTAGTGCACGGTATACAGCCGCCTCTTTTTTACGGTCAATTAACTTATCTGTTCCCTCTCCAGGAATACGCATAATATATCTTTGGTTTTGACACTCAAATAAGAATGATCGATTTGTCATTCCCTTCTTTAAAATCTGAATATTCTTAATTTCTGCATTATTTGTATGTAATGCCTTTGCGATAACAGAAATCGTATCTGACTTTAGATTTTCAGACTCTTCATCAATATCACGTAAGTCTTCATATGTGTTGATTTCATGCACATCTTCATGACGAACTAATTTCGCACCAATACGATATCCTTCTCCTTCAAATAAACAATCTTCCCAGAAAGAGTTATCATAGCGTGTTTTCTCTGCCATAGAAACCAAACGTTCTTTTAACCATTTCGCATCTGGATGATTAATATATGCAATACCTATACTACAATTTCCTTCATTTCTCTTATCTTTTAATACAATGTGGAATTGTTTACTCACATGTAAATCAGAAGTTGGGTTAGATAAATCACTCATCATATACCATGAATTACATTCATGCATAGAGAATGGATTAGAACTAGACCATATATCACATGGCACAATATAGCTACAATCCAAATGATTTGAAACTTGTACTAGAGAATGCAGATTATTCTTTGTTGCATATTCTCGATTGATGACAAGTTCAACATTATATTGGTCAATTAAGAATTCATAGGCTTCTTTCATGTATCCTACAACTACATAAATCTTTGTGATACCAACCTCATGTAGTTGACGAATCAAACGCTCTATTAGTGTTTCGCCATATACCGTCAACAATCCCTTAGGCTTATCCATATTGATAGGTACCATACGTTGACCATATCCTGCAGCCAAGATAATTGCCTGTTTTGGTTGATTATTCTTGATATTCTTTAGCGCTTCTTTTGTTAATCGTCCTTCTTCTGTAATAAAACCAGAAGAAATTAATTCATTATATTCTCGATTGATAATACCGAGTGAAACACCTATATTCTTAGCAAGTTGTCTTTGGGAAAGTAACTTATTTTCTTTGAGATTACATAATATTTTAGATTGGATGTTGTTCATAATATTCTCCATTTAGTATTTTTTGAACAAACTAAGTATACTATAGTACCTATTCCTCGTCAATCACTTCTGAAAACTAAAAAAGTAATGTATATTTGCCCTATTTTTAGAACTTTATACATTACCTTTTCTTACATATTCTATTCGATTTCTAACACTTGATCTAATTTCTTTACTCTTGTTTCATAAGAGAAATGAGACTTTGTAGTAGCGATTGTATTCTTCCATTCTGTAATAAGTGATGGATTCTTTAAAATTTTTTCAAGCCCTTCTAATAAGCCTTCCTCAGAATTTTCCACAACAAGACCAGATTCTGCTTCTAAAATAATCTCTTCAGCACCACTAACCTTCGTAGATAGCACAGGAACTCCTAACATGATAGCTTCTGTGCATGTTGTGCTATAGCCTTCCGCGTGTGAAGAACAGATAAATAAGTCACACTTTGCAGTATATGCATGAGGATTCTTTCGCTCTCCAAGTAACGTTACATATGACTGTAAATCATGTTGTTCAATCTGCTTTTGTAGTTGTTCATACTGAGGCCCATTTCCAATTAGTATGCAATGGAATTGATATTGATCCTTTAACTTTGCAAAACAGTTCACTAAGCGATCAAAACCCTTTTCTGCGCTAAGACGTCCTACTGAGATAAACTTTAATCCTTCTGTAGTTGGTATATCTGTCACTTCTTCTTTACCAGCTTCGACAATCTTTTGATCATCGATTGGATTGTAACAGTATTCTGTCTTCACTGTATGATTAGACTCTTTATATAAGCGGTCTGCATTGAACTTTGATACACAAATGACACAATCTGCTTTCTGATAATACTTTAGATATTGTAGATAATCATCATAGCCATGAACCCAAATATAATTCTTGGAAGTCCTATTTTCATCATATGAACCTGCCGCAACAGTTGCTAGACCATGTTGGAATCCAATTTCTATGTCATAATTTTGATCAAAGACTATATTATGAATGAATTTCTTAGGCAGCTTCTCCAATATCTGGGCAAACCCTCTAAAGTAAAAGCCAAATAAAGGACGCACAACAATTCTTGGATTCAATTGAGATACAATTGACTTTTCATACTTGAATAACGGTCTTAATGTTACTTCCACATTTGGATTTTCAGCTAAGTGATTAGCAATTCCAATCGCAACGCGAGAGACACCACCAGAATATTCTAAATGATTAAACGCGAAGCAAATCTTCTTCATACTTCCTCCGGGAAATCGTAGATATATTCACTTAGATGTTCCTTGATATAGTCTGCTTCCTTCACATATTCAGGATGTTGTTTCCATAACTGTGTATTCTTGATTGAATTTGCTGGATTTAGTCCTGCAAACTTTCTTGTATGTTGACTTTCATCTAAACCTAACCAATCAATGATACGTTTTGTTGTATCGTCGTAGTGATAAATCAAATCTTCAAATTGAACTAGAATAACCTTTTCTGGGTTATAGTGTTCCGTCTTACGATGACTTCTTGTGTATTCGTACCACTTGCAGAATACTTCTGGAGAATCTACAGGAATTACTCTGTCTTTCCACTTATACTTTGCAAGTAAATAGATATCACGTGGATCTCTTTCTACAACAACTACTTGAATATCGTTGAAATATCGTAAGTAACGATTTAGGTTTGATGGTGGCACAATCTGGTCCACCATTACCATAGGCATATTGTTCTTGTTAGCAACACCCAATAACTTATCAATATACTCACGTGTACAGTTTAAGAACTTCTCTTCTGTTGGTTTAGAACAATATGTAATTTCATTTGGAAGTTCATTTAGAGTTGAACTTTCAGGATCCATCATCTTTAACTTCCGTAATACTTTACTTGGAAGTAGTTTTGAATAATAGAATACTCTTCCACGATCATATAAGTCGTAGAACCAATATCCCTTAAATGTAAAATCTGTTAATGCGTCAATGTATTCATAAGATAATTTCTTATACTGACCATCAAAGAATGATTCATAGCGATGATTAAAGAATGTACCTGCATTAAAATCAACTAACTTTTTAAATCTCTTTAATGCATGTCCTGAATTATGCCTGTTGTGATTTTCAACGAGGTTATATTCTAGATCTGAAATACCATCCGGATCTTGCACAAAACGGAATTCATAGTTTGTCATCGAACAGATATTATCAAACTCCGAGAGAAAATCTGTGATTGCACTAGAGCCTGTACCGTAATAACTTGCACAACTAATAATCTTCATATTTATTTTCTCCCTCTTCTCTTAATCATATTCACATATCCAGCCAGTTCTTGTCTGGATCCAGGAATCATATAGAGACATCCAAAATAAATCAAAATGCATAATACGATTGATATATATACATTAATATATCCTGCTAAATAGTTGCGAGAGATAAATGCAAAGGCAACCATCACTACCGTAGATAAGATATAGTTTTTAAGTTCCAAGAAGATGTCCTTAATGGAGATATACGACATTCTCGAAGCGATAATTGTCTGCATAATTGGAAGTTGTAAACGAACAATACAACTGACGATTACAACTGCAGTAAATCCATACTGTGCCGCAAAATACAGGGAAGGTATTAAGATCGCTGCTTGTACCATATTGGAGAAGAAGATAAGCTTTGGCTGTCCCTTCGATAAGGTCACAACACCACTCATATCATTAAAGATGACACTTTCCGCAAGGACAAAGCCCCATAATGCGATTAACAGATCTGCATCTGCCCACTTACTACCCAGTAAGATACTACGTACGACATCACCATACATTAAGATACCTGCACCAAGTGGAATCACGAGGATACCAATCATCTTCAAGAATTTAAAATATAAATTCTTGTATTCATCATAGTTATGTTGTACATGTGATAAACCAGCAAATAATACACTGATAGTCGCACCAGAGATTAATGAAGTAATCTGGGCCACCATAGTAGTACCTGTCTTATAAATACCCAAATAATACTGGGAGAATAATGTTCCAAGCACAAAGATACCAGAATTAGTAACTAGCCATGAAGAGATTGTTTCCATCAAACTCCACATACAGAAATGTAACATTTCCTGTAACTTATCAAAACGATAAATCAAATGTGGTTTCCATGTTGAGAAGTATGTTAACAACAATGTATTACACAACTCTCCTGCAATATTACCGATGATGAGTGCCCAATAAGAGAATTTCATCAAGGCAAGAGGAACTGTTACAACTAATGGAATAAACTTAACAATAATACGGATAAAAGATAATTCCTTATAGTTTAAATTCTTTCTAAAGATTGCAGCTTGGATACTACTAAAGGATGTCATCGGTAGAATCGCTGCACCAATATAAATCACTTTACCCATACCAGGATTACCAACAACAGTCGCAATCTGTTCTGCAAATAAGAATATTAATAACCACAATAACAGAGAAATAGAAATATTCGTCCAAAATGCAACGTTGATGGATAAATCTTCATCTTCTTTTGTTTTAAATTGATGCTGAACTACATATTTTTGGAAGCCTGCATCTGTAAAAATATCCGCAAACGATACAATCATCGTCACCGTCGCGACAACACCAAATTCTTCTGGCACTAAGATGCGTGCCAAAATCATATTTGTGATTGGAGATATAATTTTTACAATAATTTCTGTGAAGATAGACCACTTTGCGGCACTACCAACACGTTCATTGATGTTACTCATGAATCCTCCTTACACTGTTACTGGCTTTTTCGCATCGATTGCTATACTAATTTTTTTTAACAACCAGAACACAAATACAAAGTAGAATAGGTAATTAAATAAGTCATAGATTCCTCTACGTGGCAATGTAAATAACGCATATGTCATTGACATCTGTACATAGTAACGGAATGGAGAAAGCTTTTCTTTTGTACAATTTAAAATCAGCGCAACAATTACACCAATAAAGAATATTGCGATTACTCCAAACCATGCAAAGTTATGATATGCCTCAGCAGTTAAGCTATAACCAATACCGAAAGTTGCTTTTGTATATGTAGTTAACCAGCCTTCATTTACAGAGTCAGTAATTGTTCGTAAAAGTCCACTTGGATCAGCAAATGATGGGAAGAAGCCCATAATAGATGCTAAATAAGATAGACCATTGGTGAACGGCATTGACTCTGGTGAGGCTCCAACAACAACCATCAACGGGAAACAAGACCATCCACAACTTCCTATAAAGTTAATTACACCACTCATGATTGATCTTGAGCCACCTACATCTCCACCACCTGCTAAACGTGCATTCGCAAGATAATTGGATAAGCCCATCAAACCAACGCCTAAAAAGATAATAATTAGAGTTGTACTAAACTTCATCTTCTTAGCATTGTTCATCTTCATTAACATTAGCGTACCCGCTAGACCAAGTCCAATTGTACGTTGACCAATCACAAGGTATGCAATAATATGAACAATCATTAATAATTCATAGATAATTTGTGTTTTCTTTTTATTTGTGTTTAATATCCACAATAAAATCAAGGATGGTGTATAGAAAATAGATAGACGATTAAAGATACCTAGACTACCTAGTATTGCACCTGTGCTGCCACTTCGAAGTGCTTCATAACCGTAGCGAACCGCAAATAATACTTGCACAGCTGTCATAATCATTGAGGCAGGCATAGAAATCCAGAATAATAATTTACCAATTCTCTTCAAATGGTATGTATTTGTCTGTTCAGTTAATACAAACTGACGTTCTTTCACACCAACTAAAACACCCGCAAGCATAAGAGCTTGAATTGATAATAATGTAAACTTCACAACAATCCACATGTGCTTTTCCAATGCAAATTTAGAATAGAATGGATGTTCAAATACATAATCATACTTGATTCCTAATCCATACAAATAAAACTGCCCAAATTGGAAAATACAGAATGAGATAAAAAATAAAGAGAATGCAGTGAAGATTTTTTGATTAATCACTGCATATGTAATAAATAAAACAACACTAACAAAAAGACCGTAAGCTCCCCAAAAACGGATACTATCTATTTTGAGCCCAAAGGTCATAAATAAACTCAATGCGAGTAACACTAAGTTGATATATACCCCAACCACTCGATACTTTGTTGTATGAATCTTAGGCATCATAGGTTCTTACCAAACTTTCTCTTATGATAGTAACGGATGAGTACCTGTGGTACGAGTCCGTGAAGAATATGCTTGTATGCATAATAATTTTCACTGACAGGTAATCCTAATTTCTTTCTCCAATGAAGTGCTAGTTTACATGCATCAACGCGGAATTGGAACTTACGCTTCTTCATTGAAGTACGATTTTCACGATAGTTTAAAACAATCTCGTCTAGGTTGTATGCCTTCTTATTAGCATACATTAGTTTGCACCAAAGATCATAATCCTCTGTACGACTTGTTAAAGCTGAAACCGTATAGCCACCGACTTCTACAAGATCTTTTTTGCGAATCATCACGGTTGGATGAACAATAGGATGATAACGATAGATATTGCGAGGATTGAGTTCAACTGAGCACTTTCTGATACCCCAAATTCCATCTTCATCAAATAAATTGATGTTCGCTGATACAAAAGATATATCTGGATGAGCATCCAAATACGCAGCTTCTTTTGTGAAACGCTCTGGCAATGAAACATCATCATCATCCATGCGCGCAATATATTCGCCACGTGTATATTCAATACAACGGTTTAAAGATGCAGCTAAACGCAAGTTCTTCTCATTATGAAGAACTTGGAATTTATCTGGATACTTTTCTGCATAACCCTTTAGAATCTGATATGTGTTATCCGTTGAACAATCATCACAAACAACCAACTCCCAATCTTGGAATGTTTGGTCTAAAAGAGATTGAATCGCATCACTAATATATTTTTCGCCATTATAACTGGCCATAATTACAGATACTTTATACTGACTCATTCAATCCTCCTTTACTTAATCTTTCTCGATTAATAAATAAATCTCCTTCATCTTCTCCATGACTGCTTCTAGTGAGAAGTTTTGAATAAATGCTTGATTGGACGCTTTGTAACTAGCCCAATCACCATCAAGAACTTTTTGAATTGCATGTAAGCAACTTTCTGTAGAGAATGGATCAAACAGTTCTCCACGACTTTCATCGATTAAATCTGAATTTCCACGAATCTTACTAACGACACATGGTAGTCCTGTCGCCATCGCTTCCATTAAACTAACAGATAATCCCTCACGATAGGATGGGAATACAAAGATATCCGACATCGTATAGATTTCTGATACATCTCTACGATATCCAAGTATATGTACTCTATCTGCAACTTTTAGCTCTTCTGCAAGTCTTTGGTTGTAGCCATCTAAATGATCAATACCAACAATTGCATAATGTACAGTCTCTGGAAGTTGTGTTAATGCATGGATGACACGTTGGTGATTCTTATTCTCGTTGAGCTCACCAACGCTGAGTAGTAATGTACAATCCACAGGAATATTTAATTCTGTACGTTTCTTTTGTACATCGATTTCTGCTTTACCAAATTTATTTAAATCGATGCCTACACCAGGTATATACATCGTATGTTTTGCATGCATATGATTCTTTGCACGCATGTAATCTTCTTGATTGATTGTAATCAGGATATCCGTCATAAATGACGCATACCACTCTGCTGGATACAGTAATACCCAGTTTTTCTTTGGAGCACCTTTGAAGAAATGGAAACCATGTGCTGTATACATCACTTTTGTATGTGTACTACATCCTACAAATCTTGCGATTAAACTGGCAATTGGTGTATGGCAATGAATGAAAGAGAACTTCTGTTCTTTTACAATTGACTTTAACTGTTTGTAACACTGATAGTTTTTAGGATCTGTGATTTTACGCGAAAAAGGAATTTGGTAAAATACCACATTCTTTTCCGTTAGTTCCTTTTTAAAATCAGCAATCTCTTCTTCAGAGATATTGTTTCCATCCACAAAATTACACGCAACCTGTACTTCATAGCCCATCTTTTGAAGTAAATCAATCAATGGCATACAGAAGTACTTAATCATCGATGCAATTGTAGTAACAATCAATACTTTTCTTTCCATTTAATCCTCAATTTATTTTGACTTATCTTTGAGAGTACCTGTACCACCCTCAACAACCCCATCGTGTCTTGCGACACTGAAGATTGTCATAATAAAGCATTTACAGTCCATCATAAATCCCATCTTCTCAACATACTCACCATCGAGTTTTGCCTTAACAGGAATTTCTAATTCATCTCTACCATTTACCTGTGCCCAACCAGTTAGACCAGGAGTAATATCATTGGCACCGTATTTATCACGTTCTTCAATCAAATCATATTGATTCCATAACGCTGGACGTGGTCCAATGATAGACATCTTACCAACTACAATCTGTAAAATCTGTGGTAGCTCATCTAAACTTGTTTGACGCAAGAACTTACCAATCTTTGTAATATATGCATCTGGTGAAGATAATAGATGCGTTGGCATATCCTTAGGGGCATCTGTACGCATTGTTCTAAACTTCCAGATATTAAAGTATGTCTTATTCTTACCAACACGTTTTTGTTTGAAGATAACTGGACCTTTAGAATCTAGTTTTATCGCTATCACAATTGCAATCAATAATGGAGATAATACGATTAATCCGCATACAGACAGAACTAAATCTATCAATCTCTTTATTGGTAAATAACATTTCTGTTTGAATGTAAGTGCATGTTTTTGATTCATATTCCCTCCACTATCACTTAGTCACTAATCTTTTGGTACGTATGTTGGCACTATATTTGAAACAATCTGTTTGATATTTGGTGATTCAGAATTGGCTGCCTTTTCTAGTTCTTCTAATTGTACCATGAACTCATCATCGTCCATGGAGATAGGATGACCGATACTAATCATCTTATTTTCGGTTGTCTGCATACCTTCTTCATCCATCAAGCGCTCTTCATAGAGCTTTTCTCCCGGACGTAGGCCTGTATACTTCACTTCAATATCTACATCTGGGATATAGCCAGATAAACGAATCAGCTTTCTTGCCATATCGTCAATCTTCACTGGATCACCCATATCTAATACGAATACGTCTCCATCATATTCCTGAGCGTAGTAAGCTGCTTGTAATACCAAGGCAACTGCTTCAGGAATTGTCATGAAGTAACGGATAATATTCTTATCTGTAACAGTAACTGGACCACCTGCTTCAATCTGTTTCTTAAATAATGGAATAACAGATCCACTTGATCCAAGTACGTTACCAAATCGAACAGCAGAGAACTTTGTATACTGTGTTAAACCCTTCTCTTGTGCTAGACGATGGGAACGACGGTTCATCATCTGAATAATCATTTCACATAGACGCTTAGAAGCACCCATGATATTTGTTGGGTTAACCGCCTTATCTGTACTGATCAATACAAACCACTTTACGTTATGACGGATTGCGGCATCCGCAACATTGTATGTACCCATAACATTATTTTTGATTGCTTCGTTAGGGCTATCTTCCATTAGTGGAACATGTTTATGTGCAGCCGCATGGAAGATAATATCTGGCTTGTATTCATCCATGATGCTATCAAGACGAGACATGTTACGAACACTACCAATTAAAGTAATTAAGTTTAAGGAATTACCATACTTCTTCTTAAGTTCAAGTTGAATCCAATATGCATTTCCTTCAAAAATATCAAAGATAATCAAAGCTTTTGGTTGTTTCTCAGCAACCTGACGACATAATTCGGAACCGATACTTCCGCCACCGCCAGTGACTAATACAACTTTATCTTTGATAAAATTACCAATTTTAGATAAGTCTGTTTCAACTGGATCACGACCCAATAAGTCTTCTACATCAACATCTCTTAGATTCTTGATGGATACAGTACCATTTAACAACTGATAGACACCAGGAATAGTCTGTACACGACAAGAAGTTGAAGAACATATATCTAGGATTTCTTTCTGAACTCTCTTAGGAGCAGATGGAATCGCTAGAATAATCTTGTTAATATCATATTTATTTGCTAATTCTGGGATATCTTCACGTGTACCTTCAATTGGAACGCCATTGATATACTTCTTAACCAAGCGTGCATCATCATCCACAACACAGAATACCTTAGCCTTCAAAGAAGTACTGTGCATGTATTCCTGAATAATTTCACGTCCTGCAGCACCAGCACCAACAACCATAACTCTTTCAACGATTGCATCGTCAGATACACCATAGTCTTTGAATACACTGAGCGCACGATACATAAAGCGCACCATCGTAGTGAATCCGAAGGACATTAAACCACCGATGATATAGAAAGAAACAGGCATCTGAATACGTGTAATAAAATAAACAATCACTACACCAATCTGTGCAAATACCCATGCATATACAGAACGTAATAATTCATATGCACCAGCAAACTTCCATACCGATTGATATAGGTGGAACATATGTAGCATTATAACGTCAATGAGGATATACCAAATAATGACACTGGCATACCCTGTTGTGTAATAACGATCAATCCATGAATAATGGAAATCAAAGCGAATCATTAATGCAAAGAAATAACTTCCTGCAATGATTGCCGCATCTAAAAGAGCCATCGCAATCGAAACGTGTTGGATCTTATTTAGTATGCTGGATAGTAAACTATTTTTCTTCATACTATTCTTACAAGCCTCCTTAGTTATTCATCAGACTTTTTCTTTGGATACTGATGATCAAACAACGCTAAGGCAACTACGATTAAGAATGATAATCCAAATCCTGCCATAAAGCCCTTTAGACCATAACTCTTTAGTGAAACTGGTGTAACACGAACCTTCCCAGGAGCTGTTACAACTTTAACTGTAGCTTCCCCTTGCATAAGCTCTGTAATCTTTTCTGGAGCGATTTCTGCAAGTAGCTTCGCAACTTCTTCGGTTGTCTTCTCATTTGGCATAACAACTGCTACTTCAACAATCTGAGTAGATACCTTTACGGCTGTTTTCACATTGCTATTACGCACCATCTGTGCTGCATCCATTTCAAGATTTGCATTCTTAATTACTTCATCTAAGACTTCACCACTCTTTAATAGTTCAGCTGCTGTATTTACCTTCAAGATTACATCTGCACTCTCATCTGGCATGATTTGCTTTTCATCTTTCTCCGTCATAATATACATTGAAAAATTTGCTTCATATGTTGGCTTCTTAGTTAGTTTTGCAAATCCGATACCAGCTACCATACCTAAAATAGCAGCACCAATAATCCAGAATTTCTTCTTGAAAATATTGCTGATTAACTTTCTTAGGTCTAATTCCATATCCTCATCAAAATCTAAGATTGTTTTATTATTCTGTTCCATAACATCCTCCGTACTGTTATTTTAGTTTTCTGTTTTCTCAATTGTTTCTTGGAAGTTATAGCAATCTACCAAATCAACCTGCTCGTACGTTAAATCACCGAACACCTTTGAAACAATACCTTTTTGTATATTCTTAATAAATAGATTAAATATTTTTGTAAACCAAATTTTTTTACCATGGATTTTCGCAATTTCTTCAACCATTTCTTTTGTATTTACATATTCCTTATTCTGTGGGAAGAAGATTCCTTCCATCTGGTTTGTGATTACCTGATGCACAAATTCGGATAAGTTATCTACAAATAACATACTTCTCTTATTTGTATAGTTTGGGAAAATTGGTGACTTTAGCGCAAACTTACGTAAACTCTGATAATTTCCCTTGCAGCCCTTTCCATAAATCATAGGTGGTCTTAGAATAGCTACCTTGAAGTTTTCATCTACCAACTTAGAAATCAGATGATCCGCTTCTAACTTGGATTTTCCATATGCATTCTGAGGATCTTCTTTTGTCTGTTTTGTGATATGTCCAATTGTCTTACCATAAACAGACATTGTACTAAGCATAATGAATTGCTTTACACCTGCTGCTTTAGCACATTCTGCGATTTTAACTACTAAATCACGATTTACTACATAATAAAGTTGGCGATTTTCATCTGTCTCTTTAATATGTGCAATTCCCGCCACGTTATATACAACATCATAACCTATAAAGTCTTCTTTTTTTGGTTCATAATTCTGTGTTGGAATTGTATCAATCTGATATCCATACTTTTCAGTTAAATAGGTCTTTGCCTTTTCACCGATGTAGGAACCAGCACCTGTAATTAAAATCCTAGTAGTCATATAATCCTCCGATTAATTGCTTGTAAATGTTAATAGTGAACCATTTTGGTCCGCAACCCATTGATTGTCTTGAATGCAGTACCAAGTATATCCATCTGCTTGTTTTGTTTCTTTTACGTAGAACTTTTGTCCCCGTGCGGCAGTTCCTACAACGGCACCATTAACACTTGGTGCACTTCTAATATTTAACGCATCTACCTTAATTGTAACCGTTCCAGTTGTAGTGCCAGCTGTTTTGGAATCCGTAGTTGATTCTGTATTAGTTTGTGTATTTTCAGTTGGAATTGGTTGTCCATTCATTATGAGATTATATTGATACTGATATGCATTCTTCTCTGCTTGGTCTGGATAAACAACAGATAGCAACTCATTTGGTGCAGAAGCTGTATATTCCATGCCATCCACACCACCAACGTGAGCTGTAATAATCTCCCACTTAATACCCTCATCAAGTGTCTGTGCAGCTAACTGATTAATCTTAGATACATCCACATTTGTTAAGAAGGACCCTGCAAGTGAATCTAAGATACTTGCAAAGTGTGGAATCATTGCTGGACTTGTTAGTTTTTCAATGATTGCTTTTAATACAATCTGCTGATGTGCATTACGGTCTAAATCACCATCCGGCAAATTATATCTTTCGCGCACATATTCGAGTGCCATTGTAGAATCCAATGTGATTTCACCCGCAGGGAAGTAATTACCTGTCCAATAGCCTGTAAATTCATTAGGATTGTAAACCGTAACACCACCCAATTTATCAATAATATTCAAAAATGTGGAGAAGTTTACAATCAGGTAATCTTCTGCATTTGTTCCATAGTAATTGTTAATCGTATCTACTGCGTTCTGTACGCCCATAACACCCGCATGTGTTAACTTATCATATCCACCAAGCGCTACGTTAGGTACATATGAATCACGTGCAAATGAACCAATTAAAATCTGACGTGTCTTTGGATTAACTGTAACCATCATATTTACATCGAAACGACCCTCTGGTAGTAACTCTCCATAATCATCATTACCACCAACAAACACCGTAAATGGAGCAGTATCTGCAGCCTTAGGCTTCTTTACAACCTCCGCATCGATATCAATAGTCGCAAGAACTACTGTCTCATTTTCGAAATTACTAAACTTTTTATAATTCTTTAAAGCTGACTTATATGTTGTATTAATGAGGAGAGCTGAAACTTCATTATTATAGAGAGCCTCAACCGCATTAATAATTGTCTTTCTCTTATCAAATTTGAGTTTTGTTTCAAGGGTCTCATCAATCCAAGCAATCGCTTTTTCCTGGTTCTTTTGATCAGAAGCAGATTGTGCTGCGATTGTTTTATCGAAGTAATCCTTGATTTTATCTGAAGTTGTTGTGTCCTGGAATACATCTTTGTGTTGTTCCTTATATTCTGATTTCAACGCAACAATTTCATAATGTGTTGTATTAGAAGCATTATTTGCATTTAATACATTCATTAAACTACGGTTTGTATTGTAGATATAAACCGAAGAGATAGTAAATGCCACTGCCAAAATGGCATTGAAAGCCAATACCAAATAATTCTTTCTGGATTTTATCTTTACGATTCTTCCATCCTCTTTTTGAAACTTTCTATGCTTAAAGCGCAATAAAGAAAGAATCAAGGCGAATATTGCAATCGCTAATGATCCAACAATAATCATTGCTCTCCAACGAAGTGGAAGGAAGGCTAATCTAAAAACAACTGTATCAAAGAGAATACATCCAGCAAAGGCAATCAGCCAAGACACCAAGGAAATATTCAGTTTGTTCTTTTTCTTTTTTTCTGACATATATCTACTCCAGTTAAATTTTACCATAGTGATTATACAACACATCACTGTATATCAAAAATTGCCTATTTATTTCACATTTTCTCACATATTCAAACTAGCCTAGTGATTGCTGATGGATTCCACATCTGTTTGTTCTTCATTGAGATAGAACAATGTAATCCATGCAACCCAGAATAAAGCTTGACGATAGTTCACTAAGAACGTCGTTTCTACCAAAATCGAAATAAAACAAATCCAACTTACTACATTTAGCCCTTTTAGCCTCTTTTTAAACCATGCCATCAAAATTGCGAAAGGAATGATTCCATAAGAGAAGAACAGGTTTACAAACGAAGAATGGATTTCATTCACAGGTTCTGGATAATACCGCTCGTAATTTCCTTCCCCTGCACCATAGATAAAGTACTCTGGATAGTTTACTATCTTTTCGGCAGCACGTTCACGCAAGATATCTTTAATACCATCCGCATAAATCACTTTAAATAATTTATAACGAATACGATTCACTGTCGTATACTCCACATTTTCAAGACGGAAGTCTGCGGATGGCCAAAAATAATATCCAACGCCACTAGTAACAAGAACCAATCCTACACATAACGCTACCTTACTCAATTTTAACTTTGCACTCACGAATCGAAGTAGCGCTAAAACGTATAGTACAAATAATCCTAATAATGCTGATAACGATTTACTTTGTAAAGCAAGGAAGATACCCGCAACTGTAGAAATAGGAAATAAGTAGTTATCAATCTTTTCATGTTTGGTGAGATATGCAAATACAAGAATAATAAACACATAGAAACCCAATTGATTAGGATCTGTAAACGTACCCATATATCGTGTCGCACCATTCTCCCAAAGTTCATAGTAGACACGACCAAAGCCACTGCAATATACAAAAAACTGTATTCCTAAATTGACATATAATGTATAGCGGATTTTATCTATTAATGAACGACTTACACCACTATCATAGGAGTAAACCGTTATACCGATATACACAAGATATAGAGATGAATACATAAATCTTGGATCCGGCACAACTTTATGATAGAAAGCATTAATCATAATCGCTAATATAAGGAAAATATAAAGCAACTTATTCTTCTTTAAATTCGGTATCAATGTTTCTGTTTTTACATCCTTATATACCCTGCAAAAAAAATAAAGCATGAGTAAACCATCAGCAGGCTGCACTTGCCCTGCCCCTCTAAAATAAAACGGACGTAAAAGTATAAATAAAAGTAATAGGATATCTGTCATAGTTCACTCATTCTGTATCTAATAAATTTTAGACTATTCCCAGTAAATGAGCAACCTGTAAATCATGCCAATCAGTAATCTTAAGATGATAATTATCGTCTTCAATTTAGGCAAAAAATATTCGTCACAAATTCCAAATTGAAACGGGAACTCAAGCTCAAAATATATGTAAAATATAGATACGATTTGAAACATTATTTTTGTTTGAAATTTCCTTGATAATACATTGTATTATTTTGTGTTTCCCCTATTGACTTCATGCATGAATGGACTATATTGAGGGTAAATAAGGGGGAAGAAAAATGAAACGACAATTCTTATGTATTTGCGCTATTTTTCTCGGTTTTTTATTGTACCACCCTACAGCAGTTGTTTCTGCAGAAGAAACAACCAATACAACCTCCAAACCAAAAGTTGGATGGGTACTTACCGATGGTATTTACCAATACTATGACAGTAAAGGAGATAAATTAATCGGCTGGCAACAAATCAATAACAATTGGTACTACCTAGGTAATGACGGAAACATGCAGACAGGATGGATTGCCTATGGAGGAAGAAATTACTACCTAAAGCCTTCTGGTGAGATGGCAACTGGATGGGTCTACACAAATGATCATTACCAATACCTAGACTCATTTGGAATCCAGAAATTTGGATGGCAACAAATTAACAACAATTGGTATTACCTCGGCAATGATGGAGATATGCAAACAGGTTGGGTCGTTTACGCTAATCATTATTACTATTTTAAACCTTCTGGCGAAATGGCTACTGGATGGGTATTCACTAACGACCACTATCAATATCTAGATGAATTTGGACTAAGAAAAGAAGGTTTACAGCATATTAATGGTCATTGGTATTGTTTCTCTGACGGAGATATGATGACAGGACTTATCACTCGTAATGGTTCACAACTTCTGTTTGGTGATGATGGTAGTTTAGTTAACGGTATCTCCTATAGACATGAATATGGATATTATTTCGTAGATTCTAATATGGAATACCAGACCGGATGGCAATTATTTAATGGCAATTGGTACTACTTTGGTTCAGATAAGCTGATGCATCATGGCTGGCTTTCTTATAATGGAAACTGGTACTACTTAGATGACGAAGGAATAATGGTAGCGAATCGCTCCATCGAAATCGATGGTAAATTATACCACTTCGATGCATCTGGAATTGAAAGATCCGGTTGGACACAAATTAATGGCTACTGGTACTACTATAACTCAGAAGGAAAACTAGTAAGTGATTGGTTAACTTATAATGGAAACCGCTATTACTTTGATGAAAACGGTGTAATGGTAGCAAATCGCAATCTTGAAATTGATGGTAAAACATACTGCTTCGATTCATTTGGAATCGAAAGATCCGGTTGGACACAAATTAATGGGAACTGGTACTACTTTGATGTAGAGGGAAACGTAGTAGATGGTTGGTTTACATATGGCGGAAATAGATATCATATTGATGAAAACAAGATGATGTCTACCGGTTGGGTATATACACACAATCATTACCAATATTTAAACACATATGGCATTCAACAATTCGGCTGGCAACAAATAAATGGTAACTGGTATTACTTTGATGAAGCTGGTGATATGCAAACTGGATGGCTCAAGTTGGGTGATTATGAATACTATTTAAAACCTTCTGGTGAAATGGCTACTGGCTGGATATTTACAAATGGTTATTGGCAGTATCTACTTGACTCTGGAGTGAGATTAAGTGGCATTGTGAAAATTAACGAACATTGGTATTACCTAGCAGATGGAAACATGCATACAGGTCTAATAAGACATGATGGTTCACTATTTCTTTTTGCAGATGATGGAAGTCTTGTTCATGGTATCCTTTATATCTTTCAACAGGGTAAATATTTCGTGAATTCTAATATGGAATATCAAACAGGCTGGCAATTCTTTGTAGGTAATTGGTACTACTTTGGCACAGATAAACGTATGCATTATGGCTGGCTTTCTTATAATGGAAACTGGTACTACTTAGATGAAAGTGGTGTAATGGTACGTAATCGTAGTATCGAAATCAATGGACAAGTATATTACTTTGATTCATTCGGTATTTACCAACCTGCATAAAAGAGATATCAATCTATTCATTCAAATGTAATTAAGTTAAAAGGACTTGGCTTCACACACGCCAAGTCCTTTTCTATGTTTTATATCATTTTAAGCCATGTAGAAACAAATTAAATAATGTATCAAAACTAATTAAGAAGTATTCAATATAAAATGATAATTTATAGATGAATATGATATGGCTTTGGTTTATCGGGAAGTTTACCCCCCTCTTCAAATGATATATTTTTTATTTCATAAAATTATGTTGATTTTATCTACAAACTAACTAAAATAATTGTGAATAAGGGGGAGAGAAATGAAAAAGCATTTTTTATGTATCTATGCTATGTTACTAGCCGTTTCTTTTGGCCATACAGCAACTGTTGTACGTGCTGAAGAAACTGAAGTTGCAGTATCCGCACCTACAGCCACAGTTCAAACCGGTTGGGTAACAACAGAAGATGGTCACAAACAATGGTTAGACG
>JABZMB010000114.1 GCA_015256455.1 Solobacterium sp.
GCTGATGGTCTTGTATCAGGAGCTTGCCACTCTACAGCCAACACATTACGTCCAGCATTACAAATCCTACGTACAGCACCAGGTGCAAAATTAGTTTCAGGCTTCTTCATTATGGACGTTCCAAATTGCGAATTTGGTTATAATGGAACATTTGCATTCGCAGACTGCGGTCTAAACCAAGATCCAGACAGTGAAAGCTTAGCAGCTATCGCTAACGATACAGCAAATACATTTAGAACACTTGTAGGAGCTGAACCAAAGGTTGCTTTCCTTTCCCACTCTACAAAGGGAAGCGCAAAACATGCATTAGTAGATAAGGTTGTAAATGCGGTTGAAATTGCTCACCAACAATATCCAGAGTTAGTATGTGATGGTGAATTACAGTTAGATGCTGCTATCGTTCCAAGCGTTGCGGCAAGCAAGGCTCCAGGTTCCCCTGTTGCAGGTCAAGCTAACGTATTAATTTTCCCTAACCTTGATGGCGGTAACATTGGTTACAAGTTAGTTCAGCGTTTAGCTAAGGCTGAAGCTTACGGTCCAATGTTACAAGGTATCGCTAAGCCAGTTAACGATTTATCCCGTGGATGTTCTTGGGAAGATATCGTTGGTGTAGTAGCCTTAACAGCTGTACAAGCACAAAATAGCAAATAATAATTTCTTGTATGCTTGCATACATATAAAATAAGAGATATCTGTACGGATATCTCTTTTATTGTATATAATTTATTCCTTATCCCAAGGAAGCAAGTTATCTCCCTTTACAAGATATGCATTCTCAGCGATTCTTGCTAGTGGTGTATCAGAATAAGAATCGGAATAGAAGTTTTCAATTGTTGTATCGTTGAATACTTCTCGATAACGACGCACCTTCTCTTCTCCATGACAATTGAGTCCACTATACTCACCCGTGTGCATATCTACTACACTGGCCATGCATGTTTTAATACCGACCTTCTTAGAGAAAGATTGAATTAAAAATTCTGGTGAAGCAGAAATAACTACATCATCTTCTTTCTGTGTATCTTTATACCACTGCTTTACATGGTCTAAATGACTGCTCGTATAGTCTTCTACTACTTTTTCCATATCTTCTACATAGCGGAACATGCGATATAGATTTGATTTAAAAGTAAGCTTTGGTACAATACGTAACACATATAAAAGTCCAAACCATACTGTACGTGGTAAATTGATTAAAGTTTTAGGGCGATGTAGCCAAAGATATTTTACAAAGCCTACAGTAGAATCACCACGGTAGATTGTATCATCCCAATCGTAAACGTTCATTGTAATCTCCATTCTGATTGCTTTTACAAGATATGATATCTTTCTACAAATTGCAAGCCTAAAAAAAGATAGCCTAAGCTATCTTTTAATATTGACCCATTGCTGGAGGTACTGGTATTTCCTTTTCAGGAAGCTTAGCAATTGCTGCTTCTGTTGTAATAAATAAGCCAGAAATACTTGCAGCATTTAATAGTGCAGAGCGAGTTACCTTCGTAGGATCGATGATACCTGCTTCATACATATCAACCCATTCACCAGTTTTTGCGTTGAAACCAACGTTATCTTTTGCAGACAACTGTTGTTCATAGATTTCATTTCCATCAAAACCAGCATTTTCAGCTATCTGCATGATTGGCATCTTAAGTGCATCTAATACAACATTGATACCACGTTGTACATCCACTACATCTGACTTCAATGTAGCACGTACATCTTTATAGGCTTGTACTAAGGCAAGTCCACCACCAGTGACAACTCCCTCTTCAACCGCAGCCTTAGTTGCATTCAGCGCATCTTCGATGCGTAACTTTTTTTCTTTGAGTTCTGTTTCTGTTGTTGCGCCAACCTTGATTAAGGCAACACCATTTGTAAGTTTACCTAGTCTTTCAGCTAGTCTCTTCTTATCATAATCAGACTTAGCATTTTCAATCGATGCTTTAATTTCAGAAGCGCGTTTAGCAACTTCAACACTATCACCTGCACCATCGATGATTGTTGTCTTATCTTTGCTTACCACTACTTTCTTAGCAGAACCTAAATCATTCATTGTCATATCTGCTAAGTTCATATTTAAATCCTTCGCAAAGAAGTTAGCACCTGTTAAAACTGCAATATCTGCTAATTGATTCTTTGCATCATCACCAAAACCAGGTGCCTTTGTCGCTACAACATTGAATGTACCGCGTAACTTATTGATGATTAATGTACTCATCACTTCATTGTCATAGTCATCTGCGATAAGAAGTAATGGTTTATTGATTTTTACAACCTCTTCTAATACAGGTAAGATTTCTTGGATTGTATTGATCTTTTGATCTGTTACCAAGATATATGGG
>JABZMB010000115.1 GCA_015256455.1 Solobacterium sp.
TATGCTGGCAGATGAAGCAGTTGACTAACAAAGATGAGATTTTACATTTAAAGCGCGGAATCTATCGACTTAAAAGACATTTGGTTGAGAATATAATTTCTATCGGAATTTCTCCATTCTTGATGAATGCATGTGCTTGTATTGTGGTTATTTTCATGAATAATCAGCTTGTAAAATACGGTGGCGATATGGCTGTTGGTGCTTTCGGCATATCATATAGTGTAGCCATGATTTTTATCATGTTTGTCATCGGATTAGACCAAGGTATGCAGCCTATTGCTGGATATAACTATGGTTCTCAGCAGACCGATAGACTTATGCGTGTATTGAAACTTACAATTTTTGCTGCAACAGGGATTATGGTTACAGCTTGGTTAATAGCACATTTAGCTCCATATTACTGTGCCCGTATGTTTACAAAAGACCCTGAATTAATTCGTCAGTCCATCAAGGCTATTCAAATAAACATGATGATGTACCCTATTGTTGGATTCCAAATGGTTGTAACAAACTTCTTTCAGTGTATTGGTAAAGTAAAGATAAGCATTTTCTTATCTCTTTCTCGCCAACTACTATTCTTAATACCACTACTGGTTATTCTCCCAAACTTCTTCAATTTAGATGGTGTATGGGGCTCATTGCCTTCAAGTGATTTCTTAGCATCATTAGTTGCAGCAATCATTATGACTATATATATGCGTCGATTGAAACAACAGAGTATAAACAATCAAAACTTAAAATCATAAATTAAGAATCTAAATATGGAAAAGGAGCTAATCATAAACGTTGGCCGTCAAATAGGCAGTGGTGGTCGCATAATTGCCAAGATGCTTGCAGATGAGTTTGATTGCCATTTCTATGACCGTGAGATTCTCAATCTCGCTGCTAAAGAAAGTGGTTTCTCGGAGAAGTTCTTTGAGCAGAACGATGAGCAAAAAGGATTTATGAAAGGACATTTCCACATACATCTTCCTCTCTTAGGCGATAATAACTTCTATAAGAGTAATTTCTCGCAAGAAAGTCTTTATCAGTTCCAAAGTGACGCAATTCGTGAAGTAGCAAAACAAAATCCACGCTGTGTGTTTGTTGGTAGAACTGCTGATTACGTTTTACGTGATAATCCAAACACCATCAATATCTTTATAACAGCTTCAATGGACACTCGTATTGCTAATGTGTGTGAGCGACGTGGATGTTCTAAAGAAGAAGCGCGTAAGTTTATTGAAAATGGTGAAAGCGAGCGTGCCAAATATTATAACTATTACACAACAAAGGTTTGGGGGCATGCTGAAAGTTATGACCTTTGCATTGATGCCAGTATACTTGGCTTAGAAAAAACAAAGGATCTGATAGCTGATTTTATCAAAAGGAAAAGTCTTTAATGAAACGAATAGGTATAATCTCTGATACCCACGGACACTGGGATGATAAATATGAACACTATCTTGGCGAATGTGATGAGATATGGCACGCTGGTGATATTGGTTCATTAGAAGTTGCGGATAAGTTTGAGGCAATGAAGCCCATCTTCCGTGCTGTATGTGGGAATATAGATGATTACACTATGCACAACCGCTATCGGGAAATTCTACGCTTTAAATGTGAGGATGTTGATGTGCTACTAAAACATATTGGAGGTTATCCTGGTCGATATGACCGTTCGGTACAAAGTATGCTCTACGCTTCTCCACCCAACCTCTTTGTTGATGGACACTCACATATTCTTAAAATACAATTCGATAAGACACTGAATCTACTTCATATCAATCCAGGTGCAGCTGGTCTACGCGGATGGCATAAAGATAGAACTTTAGTGAGACTAACTATCGAAGGCAATAAATTTACTGATTGTGAAGTTATAACATTAGGAAATAAATAAACTAAACCCATCTGATTTGTAATACACAACATTCGGAGTCGCTAACATTAAAACTTACAATAAGAAAACAAACAAAATAATAAAGATATGAAAACGTATTTAGTAACTGGTGCTGCCGGATTTATCGGAGCAAACTACATCAAGTATCTACTTCATAAGAAGTACGTGAATGAAGATATTAAGATTATTATCCTCGATGCACTTACCTATGCTGGTAACCTCGGTACTATCAAAGATGATATTGATAACGAGCGTTGCGTCTTTGTAAAGGGTGACATCCGTGACCGTGAGCTTGTTGACCAACTCTTTGCTGA
>JABZMB010000116.1 GCA_015256455.1 Solobacterium sp.
CTAATTGTAGTATCAACGTTAATTCCCATTAACTTGGCAGCACCTTCATCCTCTGATACAGCACGCATCGCCTTACCCATCGTTGTCTTATTTACAAATAACGTCAATAAGATCATCAGCAGTACAGATACACTAAATGTAATATAATAGTTTGCCTGAATTGAAATACCACCAAGATTTAACGCTGGTAAAGTAATAAACGCATGATATGGTTGTGGATTTGCACCAAAGATCAATTGGAACAAATTCTGTAGGAGGTAACTAATACCAATCGCAGTAATCAATAATGAAATACGACTTGCGTTACGTAAAGGCTTATACGCAACTTTCTCCATTACAACGCCTAAAACAGCACATGCGACGATAGAGATAATAACCGCAAGCCACCACGGTAACCCAAACTTCATACTGATAAAACTAATATACGCACCGACCATGATGACGTCACCATGCGCAAAGTTAATTAACTTCGCAATACCATATACCATCGTATAGCCTAGCGCAATCAGTGCATAAATTGAGCCGATGTTTAATCCATTGATAAATTGCATAAAAAACTGATTCATGCATGTCCCTCCTTACCACAAATAACGAAATAGGGAGTATTGCATCCCTATCTCAAATTTCTACTTCTTATAAGTTGTATATTGACCGTTCTTGATCTGAACGAATACTGGTTCCTTGATTGGATCACCATTACTATCAAAGGAAATACTTCCTAAGATTCCCTTGTAGTCTGTAGATGCAATACCCTTTACAATATCACTAGCCTTAAGAGAACCAACCTTTTCGATTGTCTGTAATAACAACATTGTTGAGTCATATGCATTGATACCAAATGAGTTAATATCTGTACCGAACTTTTCCTTGTACTTCTTCATGATATCCTGAACACTCTCCATATCTGGTGAGTATTGGTTGATGAAGATAACACCTTCAATTGCGGAAGCATCGTTACCAGCTACACTAGTAGCTCCATCCCAACCATCAGCACCAACAATCTGTGCCTTAATGCCAAGATTTCTTGCTTGCTTTGCAATCTGTACATCCTTTTCATAATAGTTTGGAACAAATAATACATCAACATCTTCAGCCGCAATCTTTGTTAACTGAGAACTGAAGTCCTGATCAGAAGTAGAGAACGCTTCAGAAAGAACAACCTTTCCGCCCTTACTTTCAAATTCAGCCTTGAAAGCTTCCGCTACACCAGTCGAATAATCATCATCACTGTTATAAATCATAGCAGCCTTCTTTAAACCTAATGTCTCATATGTAAAGTCAGCTACCTGCTTTGCTTGCTGTGGATCTGTATAACATGCACGGAATACATTTGGTCCACCTTCATCCGTAATATTTGCTGCAGTACCACTAGGTGTAATCATTGGAATGCCAGTATCCTTACTCTGTACAGCAATCGCATAAGATTCACCTGAAACTGTACCACCGATAATACCTGCAACCTTTGTATCTGTAACAAACTTATTATAGATATTGATTGCCTGTGTTTGATCACCTTGAGAATCCTGTACATCCACCTTAATGTTTGTACCATTTGCAGCGTTGTAATCCTCAACCGCAAGTTTCACCGCATTTGTTACTGCTAGACCATATACTGCATAGTCACCTGTTGTTGGTCCTAATGTACCAATTGTATATGACTTCAAATCTCCAGCCGCAACATAATCAGAAGTTGTTTCTGTTGCTGTAGAATTAGTAGATCCTTCGGACGCTTCACAAGCTGCTAGTGATACAGCCATCAGTGCCGCAAGTCCACCTTTGATTAATTTATTGAAACTCATCATTTCCACCCTCGTTTTCTAATCTCTTTTATTTAAGATGTTCTTATTATATTGATGTCAAAATCATAAATCAACCATTATAAACAAATTTTTACACATTTCTTTCACATTTGATGTAAATTTCTTTCAGAAATACAGATTATTTTTTTCAATGTATAAAATTTACTCAACTTCACAAACTAATTATTTGTGTTCACCTAGCACAATACATACCAGGAGGATAACACAATGCATGACACACGGAACCCTTGGCATGGATGTAAGAAGATTAGCGAAGGATGCGCAAACTGCTATATGTATTTTCTCGATCAAAT
>JABZMB010000117.1 GCA_015256455.1 Solobacterium sp.
TAACTGACTTAATCTAAACTTAAGACCGAAGGTAGATATAGTTCCCTCTTCTGTAGAGGTGGGTACTCTTGGTAAAACTTCTGGATCCTCGCTCGTAACGAGTTTTCACTCCATCTTACGCAATCAGAATTCCCTTATATCATATTGTAGGAAAAATATGTTCCCTCCGGCACATGTATTATAGCACCAGAGGGAAATAAGAATAGTCTTGACACTTTTATTTTTCTTGTTTTGAAATTTCGATACCTAAAATATCTAATTGTTTCTTATCAACAACATTTGGTGCCTCGCTCATAAGGTCAAAGGAACTATTAGTTGTTGGAAAAGCCACTACATCACGGATGTTGTCTGTACCAGCTAATACCATAATTAAGCGTTCTAGACCAATACCTACACCACCATGTGGAGGTGTTCCATAACGGAAAGAATCTAAGAAGAAACCAAAGCGAGCCTTTGCATCTTCGAGTGATAGTCCAATTGCTTCAAATACCTTAGCCTGTAATTCTTGACTATGAATACGAATAGAACCAGATAATAGTTCATATCCATTTAATACTAAGTCATAAGCACGTGAAGAAACATGTCCTGGGTCGGTAAATAGTTTATCCACATCTTCTTCCTTTGGTGCTGTAAATGGATGGTGTGCTGCTACCCAGCGTTCATCTTCTTCACTGTACTCAAACATCGGAAAATCAGTCACCCAAAGGAACTTATAAGTAGCTTCACTTGGGATAAGATTCAACTCATGACCTAAACGTACACGTAGTGCACCTAAAGATGTCTGTACAATTCTTGCGCTATCCGCAATCACAAGTACTAAGTCATTATTAACAAGACCTAGCTTCTCTACTAGCTTTGCCTTTTCTTCCTCACTTAATACCTTAGCGATAGAACCTGTTAAAACGTCATTTTCCATCTTAAGGTATGCAAGTGCCTTTGCTTTAAAGCCATGTTTTACAAAGTCTTGTAATTGATCTAAACCCTTACGACTATACTTATCCGCTGCATTTTCAAACTTCACACAGTTTACAACTCCACCGTTTTCAATTGTATTCTTGAATACTTGGAATTCTGTATTTTCAAATACAGAAGTAATATCCTGAATTTCATTACCAAAACGCAGATCTGGTTTATCACTACCAAAGCGTCTCATACATTCAGCCCATGGGATACGTACAAAATGATCTTCTAATGTATAGTTCTTTGTTTCCTTGAAGATGTTTTGCATTAAGTCTTCAACAACCGCAAAGATTGTATCTTCATCACCAAAGCTCATTTCAATATCAATCTGAGTAAATTCAGGCTGACGGTCTGCACGTAAGTCTTCATCTCTAAAACATCTAGCAATCTGGAAATACTTTTCCATACCACCAATCATCAATAACTGCTTATAAATCTGTGGTGATTGTGGAAGAGCCCAGAACTTGCCGTTGTAGATACGAGATGGTACTAGGTAGTCACGTGCACCTTCTGGTGTACTTCTTGCTAGAATTGGTGTTTCGATTTCTACGAAACCTTGTTTATCCAACACATTTCTAGCAACCATGCATACCTTATGACGTAAAATCATATTCTGCTGTAATACAGAACGACGTAAGTCGAGATAACGATATTTCAAACGTGTATCTTCACTTGTGTCAGTATCATCCGCAATTGTAATAGGCGCTGTTTCTGCACTGTTAACGATGTTAACAGACTCAACATGAATTTCAATTTCACCTGTGGCAATCTTTGGATTCGCATCCTTACGCTTTTCAACTGTACCTGTCACCTGCAAGATATATTCATTGCGTACATCCTTTACAGCATCCGCAATACTTTCATCAAACGTCAACTGTACGATACCACTACGGTCACGTAAATCAATAAATACAAGTGATCCTAGATTACGACGCTTAGCAACCCAGCCAACTAACGTAACTTTCTCACCAACATTCGCTAAGCGTAAAGTACCATTTTCATGTGTTCTTTCCATTACTTATTCTCCCATTGTTTAAGTGTCTCTAATAATTCTTCTTGTTTGATTGTTACCTGTGATTTATCAGAGATATTCTTTACATTCATTGTATTGTTCTTAACTTCATCTTCACCAAGAATCAC
>JABZMB010000045.1 GCA_015256455.1 Solobacterium sp.
GGTGAACTTGCGGATTTAGTTGGTACGACAAGACAGACGATTACTTCAATTGAAGTAGGGAAGTATACTGCCTCATTGCCACTAGCGTATAAGATTGCGAAGCAGTTTTCATTGAGTATTGAAGAAGTATTTGATTTTACAGAATTAGAGGAAGAGGAATAAACATGGACAAGAAATTATTAAAGGCAAAACAGGAATTACAAAAATATACAAATATTTGGAGTGTGATTGCGATATGTTCAGTATTGCTTCTTATTCTAGATAGATTAGGATATCTGACTAGATCATATGTAGATCGTAACTTTGCTAACTATATGGATGGATTTTATACGGGCCTATTTATTGTAATAATCGTGGTAGCTGTGTGTTATATTGCAAAGAATTATAAAGCAATGAAGAATGAAAAAGATTTGATGCGTTTATATAACGAGATGCATGATGAAAGATGCCGTCAGATTGAACTTGTATCCAAACGTCAAGCATTTTTGATTGCGGAAGATTTATTGTTGGTAGCTGCTGTGATTGCAAGTTTCATAAATTCTTATCTATTCGCTGGTATCATCATTTCAATGATTGTATTTATCTTTACTTCTATTTTCTGTAGGGAATTTTACAAGAGAACTTATACAGGAGAAGAGTAAGTATACTATGACAATAAAGATATTATTTGTTTGTCATGGAAATATCTGTCGTTCGCCTATGGCGGAGTATATCTTTCGTAAACTAGTAAGTGATGCTGGTGTTAGTGATAAATTTGAGATAGCTTCTGCTGCGACTAGCTCAGAAGAGATATGGAATGGTAGGGGTAACCCAGTTTATCCTACTGCAAAACAAAAACTATGCGAGCATGGCATCAACTGTGATGATAAGCATGCACGTCAAATTACAACTAGCGATTATGCATACTATGATTTACTTGTAGGAATGGATGAGATGAATATTCGTAATATGAAACGTGTATATCACAACGATCCAGAAGGTAAGATCCATCTATTATTAGAATATACAGGAAAGTGCAGAAGTATATCAGATCCATGGTATAGTGGTGATTTCGATATAGCATATCGTGAAATCGAAGAAGGCTGTATCGCATTATTTAAATATCTGACAAGTGAAGGTGGACATCTACAGTCGTAGATGTCTTTTTGTAACTGCTTACTTTTTTAAATTTGAGAAAAATATGAGTGGGTTACAGAATTTATATCTGTTTTACCTATAATTTTGAGATGAAAAGGACTATAATTATAGGGCCAATGTTTATGGGAGGTAGCTATGGAAATAGAAGTAATTCAAGATCTTATTAAGATGGATGAAGAAACGCGTAATAAGATTAATAATGCCCATGAATTGAAGTACAAATTGAAGCAGGCAATTGATCAGGAAAAAAAGAAACTGACGGATGAGGCTTGGGCCAATGTAGAGACACAAGTGAAATCAATGCGTGAAGAAATTCGTACGACTCATGAGAAGAAACAAGCAGAAGCAAAAGCAATGTATGAGAAAGAATCAAAGCGCATTACGGATATGTTTAATGCAAATAAAGAACGCTGGATTCAGATGATTGCGGATTATACGGTTGGAAAAAGAGAACAGGAGTAGCGAATGAGCAAATCAAGTAATGCGATTACCGCTAAGGCAAGAGCGATGCTTGCAGAACATTTGACACCTGTTGATTATGCAACGATGTTACAAAAAAAGACAGTTGGTGATATTGCAATATTTTTGCAAAGTCAGCCTCTTTATAAGGAGTCTTTAGAGGGAATTAACCCAAAGGCGATACATCGTGGCCAGTTAGAGGTTTTACTTCGTACAGGTGTATTCAATCGATTTGCAAAACTGATTCGCTATGCGGATGATAACGCAAAACATTTTGGGCATATTGCGGTCATGGAAACAGAAATTGAATTGATTCTGATGAAATTACATTCACTTTCTGACCAAGATAATGAGATGTTACGCCAAAATATGATTTCTAAGTTACCGCTATATATTGGAAGCTATACTTCGTTTCCACTGGAGGAATTGGCGGATAGTGCTTCCTTTCAAGATGTATTGATGTTGTTGAAAGATACTTCTTATTATGACGTATTAAAAAAGTATGAACAGAAATCCTTAGAGGATATGGATTTTATCAATTTGGAGCATTCTTTACGTACTAAATATTACGCAACGTGTCTAGAAACGATTGAGAAGTATTCTAATACAACTTCAAAGGAAAAGATGAAAGAAATTATCTTGTCTCGTATTGAGTTAGAGAATATCGCAATTATTTATCGTTTGAAGAAGTATTTTACTGTTTCTAGGGAGTTTATCAAGCAGATGCTAGCAGACTATTGTTGTTTCTTCCGTATGAAAGATTTATACGATATGATTGACAATGATACTGCAGAACAAGTTATTCAACGCTTAGAGAAATCGAGATATAAAGCGTATCTATCAAATCAAAAATTCCTTTATATTGAACATTATGCACAACGTATTACGTTCAATATGAGTGCACATTTTATTCGTACCGATACCGATCCGAATCTATCACTACTAGCGTATGTATTACTAGCAGATATTGAGATTCAGAATGTGATTGATATTATCGAAAGTGTAAGATATCAAATTCCACAAGAGCGTGTGAAGGCTCTATTGATTTATTAAGAAAGGATTGCACATGGCTATAGAAAAAATGAAGTTCATCAGTGCATGCACAGACCCAGAACATCGAGATGCGATGTTACTAGCGGGGATGAACACAGGTCTGTTACAGCCAGTGATAGCAACCAAAATTATCAATGATGATAACAATGGAAGCGTCATTAGTACAGAAAATCCGTATCAGGATTATGTACAGACATTTAAGAGTATTGCGCATGCAGTTGGATGTGATTTGAATGTAAAAGAAAAGGTTACATCTAGTTATACCAATGCTGAAATTGAAGCATATATCAAAGAATTAAATGAAGAGTTTGGTTTAGATAATGTTGCACAAAGTGAGACATTATCACCGGATGATGAAAAGGCTTTAAAAGAATTAAGTATATTAAACTTTGAAAAGATGCATGCATGTAATTACCTTAATTTTGGCTTTGGTAGATTACCGATGGATAGTTTTAAGAAGTTATCCTTGTATCGTGAAGAGATGTTTGTATTACATCGTTTACACTCAACAGCACAATATGTTTGGCTCGTGTATGTAACTAGTGATACTTACGCAGCTAAGACTTTCAAGATTTTCCAAAGTTTATTCTTTGAACCAATTACGATTCCAAAGTTTGATATTCAGGAAAGAGTAGAACAATGTCGTATCAAGATGGTTGATATGTATTCCTATTGCGTACGTCAAAGTTCTATCTGCAATATGTATCCATATGTTGCAGTATTAGACCAAAAACAAATCCTTAGTGGATTTGTAAAGGCTTCCGATGTTGAAACATATAAAGCGGCCTTTAATGGTTTGCCGGTTGACTTTAGAATTAAAGATCCAAGTGAAGTGAAAGATATCAAGTGCCCAACACTATTAAAGAATGGCTGGTTCTTTAGACCATTTGAATTATTTATCGAGATGTATGGACTACCTGCATATGATGATTTTGATCCAACAGTCTTTATTGGAATTACGTACTGTATCTTGTTTGGTATCATGTTTGGTGATTTTGGACAAGGACTTGTACTTTTGATTCTTGGCTTCTTATTTGAAAAGAAGGGTAAGCTATTCGGTATTGTTGGTAGAGTTGGTATTACATCATCAATCTTTGGTTTCTTGTTTGGCTCTGTATTTGGACATGAAACACTTCTAAATCCAGTACATCGATCTTTATTTGGTGTAAGAGATAAACTGTTTGAAGTTATGGCGTCCTCAAGTACGATGATACTTCTAATCGGTGCGATTGCAATTGGTTCTGTACTTATCTTAGTGACAATGATTATGAATATGTGGAATCGTGCTCGTAAGAAAGAATGGGCTGAATTCTTATTCTCACAGAATGGTGTTGCAGGGTTTGTATTCTATGGATTTATTATCGTAGCCGCTGTGTTACTAGCTGTGGCTAAAGTAAATTTATTAAAACCAATGTTTATCATTCCGTTTATCGTCGTTCCTATTATCTTATTTATGATGAAGGAAGCTTTTGAGAGAAAGTTCGAAGGACACTCATTTAAACCTGAAGATGGATGGGGAAATTACTTCCTGATGAGTTTCTTTGAAACATTTGAAATATTATTGAGTTTTGTAACAAACTCCATGTCATATCTGCGTGTAGGTGGTTTCGTATTAAGCCATGCAGGCATGATGCTTGTTGTTATGACGCTTGTGAAGATGACAGGTAATGCAGGTATTGTAATTGCAGTACTTGGTAATATCTTTGTTATGGCGTTAGAAGGTTTGATCGTAGGTATTCAGACTTTACGTTTGGAATACTATGAAATGTTTAGCCGTTACTATAACGGTGGTGGAATTAAATATCAGGCATATACTGCCGAAGATGCAGAATAAAACTTAGGAGGAGAAATCATGTTATTATCTACAAAAGAAATTTTATTACCATTAATTGCTGTTATTTTAGTTGTTGGTCCATTATGGATTCTATTACGTAAAGGAATCAATACTACAAATGCTAAGACAAGAATTCTTGCACAGGTTGCAATCTTTGTAGGCGTATTCTTAGTTGTATTATTATTCCAAGCTCACTCATATACTACTTTAGCCGAAGAGGCTAGCAAGACTGCTGCTACAGGTGATTTAGCAAAAGGTTTAGGATTTATCGCTGCAGGTCTTTCTGTCGGTGGTGCATGCTTAGGCGCAGGTTTAGCCGTTGCTTCTGCTGCTCCAGCAGCTATCGGTGCTGTTTCTGAAAATGGAGACAACTTCGGTCGTGCTATTATCTTCGTTGCCCTTGGTGAAGGTGTAGCGATTTACGGTTTGCTAATTTCTATCTTGATTATCAATGCACTCTAAGGAAGTTGCATGAAAGCATATTGTATTAGTGATAATACCGACACGTTAATGGGAATGCGTCTTGCTGGATTTGAAGGCATCGTATTACATGAACGTCAAGAAATATTAGATAAACTTAATCAGTTAATTGCTGATCCAGATATTGCGATTGTCTTAATGACAACCAAAGCAATGGAACAGGTTGCTGATGTTGTCGCAAGAAAGAAATTAGTGTTACAACGTCCATTAATTACTGAGATTTCTGACCGTCATGGTTCCGCTAAGATTGGCGAAACAATTGACCGTTATATCAGTGAGGCAATTGGCGTAAAACTATAGAGGTGAGCAATGGAAGAATTTGAAGAGAAAATAATCAAATCCATTAAATCCGATATGCTGAACCAATCTACTTTAGTAGAAGAAACTGTTATGAAGGAAATTCAAATGATGCACGATGAACAGTTGAATTACTTCATGGTAGGACTAAAGAAGGAAACAGAAGCCTATCTTGAAAAAGAAACAAACGATTTACGTTTGAGTGCTTCTTCACAGCTATCTCAAGAAACTTTAAAGATCAAGCACGATTTATTAAAGCTCCGTATGGATTTTATTAATCAATTGCTAGAAGGTGCTAGTAAGAAGATTGAAGACTTTGTTAAGTCTAGCCAATATAAAAAATATCTTGTAGAGAATATTAATCTGATTAAGGTTACCCCTACAGGTATCTTTACAGTTAGAAAACAAGATGAAGAATTGTTCAATGAATTATTAAAAGAGAAAAATATTTCAGCGAATGTTCAAACTGGATATTTCCGCTTTGGTGGATTTACATATTCGGATTTGGAAAATCGTTTGGAATATCGTTGCGATTTGAGTGAGAAGCTTGAAGAAGCACGTCTTCTATTCCGTGAACATTCTGGATTCATCATTACGGAAGGAAGTGACAATCATGAGTGATGTAATTTATTCGATTAATGGTTCAGTTATTTCCGTCATCAACACGAAATCTTTCTCCATGCGTGAGATGGTGTATGTTGGTGAGAAGGAACTTCTAGGTGAAGTAATCCGTGTTGATGAAGATAAAACAATGATTCAGGTATATGAATCTACAACAGGATTAAGACCAAATGAACCAGTTAAAGGAACGGGTCATTTGTTAAACGCTACATTAGGACCTGGTATCTTACGTAATATCTATGATGGTATTCAAAGACCACTAGATGAGATTGCAAAAGAACAGGGTGCCTTTATTTCAGAAGGTAAATCTGTTCCTGCACTTGATCTTGAAAAGAAGTGGAATGTGACGATGTTAGTCAAGGAAGGAGATACTGTCAAAGAAGGGCAGATTTTCGCTACAACTCCAGAGACATCATTGATTGAACACCGTTCTTTGATTCCAGTTGGTTTAAATGGTACGGTTGTAAAGGCACTTCCAAGTGGAGAGTATACTGTTAATGATGTATTACTTGTTGTAAAGAACGACTTTGATGAGACAGAAGTTGAAGTAAAACTGATGCAGCAGTGGGCGATTCGTAACCCACGTCCAATTATTAAGCGTGAGCCAATCTCAATTCCTTTGATTACAGGACAGCGTGTTATCGATACAATGTTCCCAATTGCTAAGGGTGGATCTTCTGCGATTCCTGGAGGCTTTGGTGCAGGTAAGACAATGCTTCAGCACCAGATTGCCAAGTGGTGTGATGCGGATATCATCATCTATGTAGGTTGTGGTGAACGTGGTAATGAAATGACACAGGTTCTAGAAGAATTTGCAGAATTAATTGACCCTAAGTCTGGCAAGCCATTGTTAGACCGTACGGTATTGATTGCGAATACTTCAAACATGCCAGTAGCTGCGCGTGAAGCATCTATCTATACAGGTGTTACTATGGCTGAATACTATCGTGATATGGGATATCATGTGGCGCTTATGGCCGACTCTACATCTCGTTGGGCTGAAGCCTTACGTGAAATTTCTGGTCGTTTGGAAGAAATGCCTGCAGAAGAAGGCTTCCCAGCATACTTACCATCACGTATCGCACAGTTCTATGAACGTGCAGGTATGGTAGATGCGTTATCTGGTAAGAAGGGTTCTGTTACTTTAATCGGTGCAGTATCACCACAGGGTGGTGACTTCTCAGAGCCAGTTACACAGAATACAAAACGTTTCGTTCGTAGTTTCTGGGCCTTAGATAAATCACTTGCATATATGCGTCACTATCCAGCTGTAAACTGGACAGATAGTTACTCTGAATATATCGATGATTTAACACGTTGGTATGATAAGAATGTAGCACATGACTTTATTGACTTACGTCAAGAGATGCAGTCTATTTTACATGAAGAAGCACAGTTAATGGAAATTGTTAAGTTAATTGGTTCTGACGTATTACCTGAAGATCAAAAGTTAACACTAGAAATTGGACGTGTAGTTCGTGTTGGATACCTTCAACAAAACTCGTTCCATCCAGAAGATACTTATGTTTCTCTTGAGAAACAATATAAGATGTTAAAGGTGATTCATTACCTAAGACAAGCATGTACACCATATGTTCAAAAGCATATTCCTGTATCCCTAATGATACAGACAGGTGTATTTGATGAAGTTATCAAGATGAAATATGATGTACCAAATAACAATCTAGCATTACTAGATACATACAATGAAAAGATTGATGCGGCTTTAGCGTCAATTCAATAAGAGAGGAGGATTTCAATGAGTTTACAGTTATTAGGTTTAGATGAAATCCAAGGCTCTCTTGTTGCATTGGATCATGTAAAGAATGTTTCAAATGAAGAAATGGTATCAATCCTTCTAAATAATGGCTCAAGACGTAAGGGTAGAGTTGTTGAAATTGAAGGAGAACGTGCCATCATTCAGGTGTTCGAAGGAACAGATGGTTTAGGTAAGACAAATACAAAGACAAAGTTATTAGGTCATCCAATGGTATTAGGTGTATCAAAGGAAATCCTTGGTCGTACATTTAATGGTGTCGGTGATCCAATTGATAACCTTGGACCTGTATACATCAACAAATATGAAGATGTAAATGGTAAGCCTTTAAACCCTGTTTCTCGTGAATATCCACGTAACTACATCAATACAGGTATCTCTGCAATTGATGGATTAAATACTTTAATTCGTGGACAGAAATTACCTATTTTCTCTGGCTCAGGTTTACCACATGATAAGCTTGCTAGCCAGATTGTTAGACAAGCATCACTTACAGGACAAGATGCGGAAAACTTCTGTATCGTGTTTGGTGCGATGGGTGTTAAGAATGACGTAGCGGATACATTCAGACGTTCTTTTGAAGAAACAGGTGTAATGGATAAGGTATGTATGTTTATTAACTTATCTGATGACCCAATCCTTGAAAGAATTATGACTCCACGTTGTGCATTAACAGCAGCTGAATATCTGGCATATGAATGTGATATGAATGTTCTGGTTATCTTGACAGATATGACAGCATATTGTGAAGCTGTACGTGAATTCTCATCCTCTAAGGGTGAAATTCCTTCTCGTAAGGGTTTCCCAGGATACATGTATTCTGATTTGGCTTCTTTATATGAAAGAGCTGGTATCGTAAAAGGTGGAAAGGGTTCTGTTACGCAGATTCCTATCTTAACGATGCCTAACGATGATATTACTCACCCAGTACCTGACTTAACAGGATATATTACTGAAGGTCAGATAGTATTAGACCGTGACTTATATCTAAATAACATTAATCCACCAATTGGTATTCTTTCATCACTATCTCGTTTGATGAAGGATGGTATTGGTGAAGGTTATACAAGAGCAGATCATCAGGATGTTGCCAACCAGTTATTTGCATGTTATGCAAAAGTACAGGACGCAAGATCTCTTGCGAGTGTTATTGGTGAAGATGAATTATCTCCTCTTGATAAGCAATACATTGCGTTTGGTAAGAGATTTGAATCTATATTCCTAGGACAGGGATATCGTGTCAATCGTTCCATGAAGGAAACACTTGGACTTGGTTGGGCATTACTATCCTTACTTCCTAAGGAAGCGTTAGATCGTCTTGATCCAAAGATCATTGAAGCTAACTACGACTCTGAACACGCTGAGCATACGATTCAGTTAATCATCAAAGGAGAAGAGTAGTTATGGCAGCGCAGGTAGTTGCGACAAAGGGTAATCTTATCAAAGCCCGCAAGTCCCTGGCTCTTGCACAAAACGGCTTTGAACTAATGGATCGTAAGCGTAATATCTTGATACGTGAAATGATGTCTCAGGTAGAGAAGGTAAAGGTTCTACGTGAACAGATTACGAGTGCTTACCAAACCGGATACTACTTACTACAACAGGCAAATATGTCTAGCGGTATGATTACTGCTATCACAGAACATATTAAAGTAGATGATTCGATTAAACTTACATATCGTAGTGTTATGGGTGTTGAAGTTCCGAATATCATCTACCACCAACCTGATAGTATAGAAGTGCCATACGGTCTAGAGGGTACATCGTCACGTATTGATGAAGCGTACATCCAATTTCAGAAAGTAAAACAAATTACATTAGTGCTAGCAGAAGTAGATAACTCTATATATCGTCTAGCAAATGCAATCTCCAAAACACAAAAACGTGCAAATGCTTTAAAGAACGTTGTGATACCTCGTTATCAATCATCCATTAAAGAAATGACTGAATCTTTGGAAGAAAAAGAGCGTGAGGAATTCTCACGTATGAAAGTCATCAAAGCACAGAAAGAGAATTAGGGAAGGTCATTCGACCTTCCTTTTCCTATAAAAAATCAACCCTATGTTTCCATAGAGTTGATTATGGTTAGTGTTGAGGACCTCCAAATCCGCCTGGACCTCCGCCACCCTCCATCATGGAGTTGGTAATTGATGTGACCTGTGTTCCATTTACAATAACTGTTCCACCATTTAATGAGGCAGTTAAGTCAAAGTCGAATGCGAACTGAGCTGTGATATTGATATTACCACCATTGATT
>JABZMB010000046.1 GCA_015256455.1 Solobacterium sp.
GTAAGTCAATTTCAGCATTTTCAACTAACTTGTCCATTAATGCTGTATCAGCCTTGTTTTCAGCCTGTGACTTCTTACCATCTTCGATACGTGTACGAATCATGTTCTTTAAGTCAGCAACTGTTTCAACACCAGTAGCGTTTACATCCTTCGCAAAGTCATCGTTAACTTCTGGTAATACCTTAGTCTTAACTTCGTTAACCTTAACCTTGAATACAACTGCAGCGCCCTTTAATTCTTCAGCGTGGTAGTTCTCTGGGAATGTAAGATTTAATTCCTTTTCTTCACCAGCCTTAACACCAACTAACTGTTCTTCAAAACCAGGGATGAATGAATGGGAACCTAATACTAAGTCATAGTTAGTACCCTTACCACCATCAAATGCAACACCATCCTTGAATCCTTCGTAGTCAATATTGACTGTATCGCCTTCAGCTGCAGCGCCATCCTTAGTCTGAACTTCTGCATACTGCTCGCGCATACGGTTTAATTCTGCATCAACTTCTTCATCACCAACAGCAACTTCTTCAAGATTGTATTCTAATCCCTTATAATCGCCTAACTTCACTTCAGGCATAACTGCAAATGTAAATACTAATTCAACACCATTTGCGTCGATTGACTTGATATCCAACTGTGGTTGGCTAATTGGTGTTAAGTTTTCAGCTGCTAAAGCTGCACGCATCCATTCGTTTGCGTTATCATCCACAGCTGTGATGAATCTTTCGTTATCAGAAACACGCTTTTCGATTAAAGCCTTAGGTGCCTGTCCCTTACGGAAACCATTGATAGATACATTCTTAGCAATCTTATTGAATGCCTTCTTTACTGCATCTGCCCATTCTTTACCTTCAATTTTAACTGTTAAATCTCCAACTGATTTTTCTTTGAGTGTCCAATTTGACATCTTATTAACTCCTTTTCGCTTTTTTATTGCTTGCATATTATACCAAAGATACAATATTTCGGCTATGTTTTTACTATATTACGGTCGATTTTAGCACTCGACCACTATGCCTGCTAATATCCTACAAAGTTTAGGCTCGAAAGTCAATGCAATGTTTTCGCATATGCAAGTTGTTTAGAGACTTTCCGATAGATTTCTCCTTCATCCATCATATCGTATACTTGTTTCAACATTGCAAGTGCTAAATCTTCTGCTTCATCTTCATCATATGATAATGGCAAGAATACATATACCTCATGAATCAATAATGTTTTAGCCATTTCATAGAAATCTGGATGATCATTTTCTAACCAATCTTTTAGATAGGATTGTGCCTTCAAGAAACCTTCAGACTTATGTACAGGAATAATATCATCTGACCAGAATGTGTATTCTACTCCATTCTTAATGAGTGTAAACTCATCAGATATTTCTTGTTCAGCCAAACCTTCAATCAATAATGCGGCTGCTTCTGGACAAGGATCTTTTGAAAGATAATCCTTAATCTCTACCAGGCACTCTCTTAGATTTCTTGTTACTAATACACTAGCAGCCGCTAGTTGTGACTTTGGTTTTCCTTTCAGTTTTCTCAATAGCGAATCCAAACTATCTTCTCGTATTTCTTTTTCATCACTGAGATGATAGTTCAATTCTCTTTTAAAACTTTTCAATTTTTGTTCAACATCAACCGGAATATATGGCATGTTTAACTCTTTTTGAACCAAGAAATTTGCATCACCATATTTTCCCTCTTTGATTAAATTTTCAATCTCCGTAAGGATTTCCTCGTAGTAATTTGTCATATAGCCTCCTAAACGAAAGAAACCGCCGACTGATTGCCGACGGTATCTTTTCTATATGGCGTCCTCGAAGAGATTCGAACTCTTGACCACACGCTTAGAAGGCGTGAGCTCTATCCAGCTGAGCTACGAGGACAGCACAAATAATATATCAAAATATCTATCAGTTTTCAAGATTAAATTTACATTTTATATCGTTTTAATTCTGCAGATACTTGTTTTCCATCAAAATGTAAAATCATATACGATGGCTTAGAACCGTCACGGTTATAGCTAAGTGAACCAGGGTTAAATAAATGCACCTCTTCAAACTGCTCATCAAATGGAACATGTGTATGTCCAAAGCATACAATATCACAACCGCGCTCTCTTGCATGTCGTACTAGACCAAATAACGAACCATATCCAATATCATGATGACCATGCACTAATAAGATGCGATGATCTTCTACTTCACAAACAAGTTCAGTTTCATAATCCCCATAGTAATCACAATTACCTTGCACACATGCATATCCCTCTGTTAACTGCTTAGGTAGTTCACTATCACCCGCATGTAAGTATGCATACGCATTTGGATACATCTTGCGAATCTCTTTTAAACATTCCGTTTGTCTATGAGAGTCACTCACCAATATAATATCTTTTGACATTTTGTTCACCGTTGTACCTATTATAATGAATCTTTGTCATACGTAAAAGAGATAAACATGTTAAAATACCATTAAGGAGCGTATTTCTATGAATATTTATCCCTACAACATGTATTTCTTATATGCCGCATGCGCATTTCTCATATCTTATCTGATCATATTCTTGTTAAAGACAATGAATTTTTTAAAAACAACGAAAACTACAAATGTCAGTATTCAAGTTATCAAAGACAAGGTTGATCATCTTCAGTATGTATCAAATGCAATTAATGAACAGAATAAAGCAAAGAAGACAATGCAAAATAAGTTAATTAAGATTCTTCTTCCAATTGCAGTTTCTATCATTCTCACCTATCGCCAAAATGATGAGCTAAAGGGATTCAAGGGCTACGCAGCTGCTGGTAAACGTGAATTTGCTAAACGTGCTAATAGCGAAATCATTAAACGCATCTTTACCAATTAATTAAAACTACCGGTGCTTATGCATCGGTAGTTTCATATGTTTGATGTAAAGCATCATATACTGCTTGAGCCACTTCAGCTGGTACAACCTTTGCTATGTCTTCAACTGTTGCGGCTTTTAGATTTGTGAAGTTGCCAAACTCTTTTAATAATAGTTTCTTACGTCTAGGGCCTACACCTGCTATCTCGTCCAACACAGATTTTGTTTGTGCCTTTGCACGTAATTTTCTATGATACGTAATCGCAACGCGGTGAACTTCATCTTGCATACGTGTTAACAGGAAAAATAGTCCTGAATCTTTATCAATTTCAAAAATATCCCCATTGGTATCCATTAAGGCATTTGTGCTGTGTTTATCATCCTTTACCAAACCCATTAACTTGATTGTATCTGATAAATCAAGTGAATCTAGAATTTCCTTTGCCGCATCAATCTGTGTTTTACCACCATCGACGATTATACCATCTGGCATTCTCGCCCCTTCTTTTAACATACGGAAATAACGGCGATAGATCACTTCCTTCATTGAATCTACATCAGAGTTTCCTGTATGTAATTTATATAATCGATAACTCTTACGATCTGGATAACCATCTTCATATACAACACATGAGGCAACTGTAAACGCACCACTAATATGAGAGTTATCAAATAACTCAACACGATTCATTGGGTGTTTTGCAATGTCACAAAGCTGTGTTACTGCTTGCTCTGTTAGTGTATCTTGTCTTGCGACCGCATTAAACTTAAGATCTAATTGTTTTTTAGCGTTTTCAACACACATATCTAAGAGTTTTACTTTATATCCCTTTTGTGGTTGGAAAATAGGCATATCCAATACTTCCTGTAATGCTGTAACATCTAACTCCATCGGTAATACAAGTTCACGAGCAGATGGATGATCTTGATAATACTGTACTAAAAACGAAGTAAATTCTTCTTCTGCATCGCCATAAAGAGGTCTTAAACGGAATTCTTTGTTTAGGATTGTTCCTTCGCGTACTAAGAAACCTGTAATCGCAAGATATCCTTTTTTCGTATACCAAGCAAAGACATCACGTGAGCCACGATTATCCTTTTCAATATTCTGCTTATCATTAACCACATGTCGAATCGACTCTAGCATCTCTTTATATTCTTGTGCTTTTTCAAATTCAAGCGCTTGGCTAGCTTCTAGCATTTTTGTCTGTAGTTGTGCTTCAACATCCTTTGTGTCCCCATTCATGAAACGAACAACTTTATCACTCATTTCATCATAGACTTTAGGATCAATATCAAACTCACAAGGACCAATACATTGATGCATGTGATAATACAGACATACCTTCGGTTCTAGGTGTGTACATCTTCTAAATGGATAGAGTGACTGTAATAGTTTTAAAGTTGTTCTAGCAGCAGTCGCATCAGGAAATGGCCCAAAGTATTTTGCGTTCTTATCTTTCTTAGTATCACGAGCTATCAGTAAACGTGGATACTTTTCTTTTGTCAGTTTGATATATGGATATGATGAATCATCGATAAACTGAATGTTATACTTTGGACGATATTTCTTAATTAAGTTGATCTCTAATACCAAAGCTTCTTTTTCACTTCTTGTGACAATAAAATCAAAGTCTTCAATATGACTTACCATTTTAGTCGTCTTAAAATCGTGCGCACCAACAAAATACTGGTTCACACGATTATGTAGATTCTTTGCCTTACCAACGTAGATGATTTCTCCATTTTTATCTTTCATCTGATAACTACCAGGTTCATTTGGTAAGTTCTTTAATTTCGCTTTGATATATTCTTTATCCATTGTTTTCCTTTAGTTTAATGTTACTACAGTTGCACCAGTTCCACCTTCTTGAGGCATTCCCAGTCTAAATTCTTTGACAGATTTATCATTACGCAATCGCTCATGAACAGCTTTACGTAGTTTCCCTGTACCATCCCCGTGAATAATACGGAAAGTCTTTAGACCATGAATCTTTGCTTGGTCCATATAGTCTTTCATCTTCTCAATACCTTCATCGACACGCATGCCAATTAGATTGCATTCTAAAGACATGCTTGCATAGATATTATGAGAGCGAATATGTACAGACGTATTCGTCTTTGTCTTAGGAATCACATGTGAACTTGGTCGAATCTGATTCTTCTTTACATGAATCATTCTTCCATTTAAACTCACAGTAATTTCTTTTCTTCCAACCTTGATTACTTCACATACCTGATTGGAAGAACGTAATTCCACCGCATCTCCAACATGATATGTAATATCATCATAATTTGTATCATCCGCTTCTTCGAGTGGTTGAATCTTCTTCAATTGATTACGTACATTGAGCACTTCATGATATTTTGCTTGCTCACTACGCATTTGTGCAAGAATTTCATCCGCCTTATGTTGAGCTTCTTCAATGTATTGATTGGCTTCTGCTTGCGCATTCTTATGCCATTCATCTTTTTCTTTTAAAAGTTGATTTCGCTCTTTGACAAGAGATTCTTGTAATGCTTTTACTTCCGCAATCTTTTGACGAAGTTCATCATTCTTTAACGTTGTTTCATTTAACTGTGTTTCTAAACGCTCAATTAAAATATCTTCTTGTGATTTGGCTTGTTCTTTTAAGAATGAAGCATATTTAATAATCGATTTTGGTAAACCATATCTTTCCGCTATCTCAAAGGCATTCGATTGTCCTGTTAAGCCTTCGATAAAGCGATACGTAGGTTCTAACTTCTCTTGGTCGAATTGTACACTCGCAACCAAAATATCGTCATGTCGTTTCCCATACGCTTTTAGTCGACCATAGTGTGTTGTGGCAACGCAAGTAGCCTTTACATCACGTAAATAATTCAAGATAGAGATTGCTAAACTCTCTCCCTCTTTTGGATCTGTACCAGAGCCAACTTCATCCATTAGTACTAAACTGTTTTCTGTTGCACTACGAATAATTTCTGCTTGTTTTTTGATGTGTGCACTAAAACTGGATAAGGACTCTACAACTGATTGATCATCACCAATATCCACAAACACATTATCAAAGAAAGGAATCACAGCACTTTCTGCAGTTACAGGAATACCAACATACGTCATTAATACAAATAGACCAATGACTTTCATCGACACCGTCTTACCACCAGTGTTAGGACCTGTAATGAGAAGAATACGTTTAGGGTCACGCAAATGATAGTTATTCGCAACTACCTTTTTAGGATCTATCAGAGGATGTTTTGCACGAACAATCTCAATTTCCTTCTGTTGAGTTAGTTCTGCCGCTACACCATCATGAAGCTTACCCCATTGTGCTTTCGCGAAGATTGCATCTAAAATACCACAAGTTTCAATGTTTGCAATTTCTTCATCCGCAATTGCAGATACACTTCTAGATAACATTGTTAGGATACGATGAATCTCTTCTTTTTCTTTCTCAACAAGTTCCATCTTACGATTATTTAATCCAACTAATGATGCTGGTTCAATATAGGATGCTTGTTTTGAAGCACTATCACCATGCAGTAGACCACCATACATATTTTTATCAGATGCTTTTACTAAGATGACAGCACGGCCATTACGCATCGTTACAATGGAGTCAACTACACTATCAGAATGACTTGCCACAAATCGATTTGCTGCAGCTGCGATTTCCCCATCGATGCGTGATAAACTTGAACGAATTGATTTTAACTCTGGTGAAGCTTTATCCATTACTTCACCATATTGATTTAAACAATTACCAATTTCTTTCGCAATTTTCTCATGAACAATTAGGGTATCATATAAATCACTGAGATGATGATGTTCTAATGCATTCATAGATTTAAAATAATTCAACATCCCTTGAATGCCTTGAATCAAGAACATTTCATCAATCAACTCTTGTGCAGTTAAAGTTCTTCCCTTTTTTGCATTCAAAAGAATTTCTCTTAAATCTTTAATTTGAGACATTGGCAGACGATCTTCATGAATACACATTGCTAGAGCTTCTTTCATGTATGCATGTTCACGACGTATCACAAGAGGATCGAAAGATGGTTTTATGGTATCTACATATTCAATGCCAAGTGAAAAAGAACATTGCTTTTTCACCTGTTCTAATATCACATTCAATTCTAGACTACCAATTACACTCATATAAACTCCTATTTGATTTGTTTACTTTCTTCCACAAAGCCATTCTCTTTTAACCAGTTTTCAACTGCATTTCTCTGTAAGTCTGTTAATGACTTTGTATCTTCTCCCAACTTGGAGAAACCTTCACTACTAAATAGTGGGCCTAAGTAATCTTTAGCAACCATTTCTGTAACTTGATTGACTTGTTTGATTAAAGAATTTTCTACAATATAACTTCCATTTTTAAATAGTGGTGTATGTAATAACACTGTTATCACAACAATCCACACAAACGCTTCTAGTACTCCAAAGGCAGCTCCTAATAGTGCACTGACTGCATGTAAACCTGGAACTTTATGCACACCCTTTGCAATTCGATCAACCACAAAGAACAAAATACGTAAAACTAGGAATAGTAATATAAACCATGCAATCTGGTTTACATATGTTTTGGCAATCGCCTCAAATGGTGTTCCAGATAAGCCTAATGACTTTGCAGATACAATATTGATGTATTTCGCAAACACACCACATAATATCCACGCAATCCAATAAGAGATAATAGAACCAACAAGTCCAATTAATCTACGTAGTATCCCTGTATTATAACCTTGTGCCGCTTTTAGAACAAAGAATAATACGACAAAGGCACTAAAATATATTGCCCAATTTTCCTGTAATGTAAACATCAATAAAACCTCCTATATAAAGATGATAAAACAAAACGTTTCAAACTTCCAACTGCATGATAAAATATACTACATGAATAGTACAATAACTTTAAAATTAACACCAAATCAAGAGGAACAATTATTCTCTGCTTTTAACGAATTTTTATCAACCCCACCACAGTACGCAAAATGGCAATTAAAACCAGAGAATTGTGTTATTACTTGTTACACATCAGGAAAGACTGTATTCCAAGGAAAAGACGCAAACATTTATGCTGCAGCTTTCATGGATGAACCAGAAGTACTTACAACTACTTCTTCAACGAGTCAATATCCACAAGCTGGCAGCGATGAAGTTGGTACAGGTGATTACTTTGGACCTGTTTGTGTATGTGCTAGTTACGTTACAAAGGATGATGTTGATTTCTTAGTGAAACTAGGTGTACGTGACTCTAAGAAATTAACCGATGCAGATATGCTAAAGATTGGTCCACAACTGATGGATAGAATCCCACATAGTCTATTGATAGTAACTCCTCAAAAATACAATCAAGTGCATGAAGAAAATAATCTTAACGCAATCAAGGCTAAATTACATAACCAAGCCTATATCAATCTTGCAAAGAAGATCAATCTTCCAAGTTTTAAGATTATTGATCAGTTTACACCAGAATCTTCTTACTATCGTTATCTCAAAAATGAACCACAGATTGTACGTGGTATTCACTTTGAAACAAAGGCAGAAGATAAATACTTATCCGTCGCTGTTGGCTCTATCATCTCACGCTATGGTTTTCTAAAGACCTGGCAAGAAATGGAACAAAAATACAATCTAACTTTCCCAAAAGGTTCTGGAGATAAAGTTGACATCCTTGCCCAAGAGTTCGTTAATCGTTATGGATTTGAACATCTTGGCGAAGTCGCAAAATTACATTTTAAAAACACAGAAAAAATACATGTATAGATTCTTTATACACGTATTTTCATTACTTATCTATTGCTAGAATGTGCGGTTGAAGAACCACTAGAATGTCTTCTAGCCATCAGCATATTTTCTAATGTAATAACGATGGCAACAACTGTCGCCTCCTCATTGACATCATACAAATCAATACAATATTTATCACGCATGGAGAAAAGTTTTTGTCCTACAACTGCAATAACACGCTCCTGGTTGTTATATAAAACAAAGTTCAGATTTGCAAAATCTCCCTGTAAGGTCCAACCAAGTTCATCAATTGTAAATTTCATATCCAAGATACGGAACAACTCTTTTGAAAGTTCAAACGACTTTCCACCAACTACATCAATATAGTGAATAGAATGAAGAGAGAACAGTTTCTTTTCTATCCTTGCGACTACTCGATCCTCAACATCAGTAATTGTTGTTTCATTTGTAAAAGAGAATAGTTTAGAAGATGAATGATATACCACATTATCATTTTCATCCGTCACATCGATATCTTTGTGGAAACTAAATAAGTATCTACTTGTATAGAGTGATTTTGCTGGTTCACCATATTCCTTATAATTACGAATATCTGTTCCTTCTCCTGCAGAGTGGTATCTTTGAAAGATTAACGAAACAACGAAAATTCCTACAACCATAATTACCATCAAAATCAATACTGGCTGCATTGTGTACATATACATTATCATTCACCTCCTGGTATATTGATTAATGTTTACAACTATATAGTAGCACTTTCTAAGTGCAAAAGAAAAAATGGAATTTCACTTTAAGTGTATATTCCATTCTTCATTTACTTTTTCATAATAGAACTCTGTTAGTTCAGGATCTTCAAACACACGAAGCAAAACATCCATGTCGACTGATAACTTCAACTTTAAGAAGTCTTCCCGCTTTATCCAAGATACTTTTCCTTCACTAGAAGAGATAATCTCACCAGTAAAAGTATTACAGGTATACAGGAATACGATATAGCGACTTCCATCCGAATTTACCCAATCTTTCACTCCACAAAGCTTAGGACTTTGGATATCTAAACCTGTTTCTTCTTTCACTTCTCGGATAACAGAGTCAACGATAGATTCATCGTTTTCAACATGACCACCCGGAAATGTAATACCTGGCCAATCTTTCTTTTGTCTATCAATGACAAGGATTTCATCACCTTTTGTTATCATGCATAAATTTGTAAGTGTTACTAATTTTCTTCTATCCATGCATGTCATTATAAAAGAATAATTGATAAATTGAAAGAATTATTTTGACATCCAGCTTTCATCACTTGGATTATTTCTAAAGTTTAA
>JABZMB010000118.1 GCA_015256455.1 Solobacterium sp.
TCGTGAGAAATAAAGATATAGGAAATGTTTAATTCTTCTTGTAGTTGTTTTAATAGATTAATAATTTTTGCCTGGATAGAAACATCTAGCGCAGATACAGGTTCATCACAGATAACGATATCTGGTTTTAAGATAATTGCACGAGCAATTCCAATACGTTGTCTTTGACCACCAGAGAATTCATGTGGATAGCGATTAATCCAAGTTGGATCAAGTCCAACTAGCTGCATGGTTTCTAACACCATCTCTTCTCGCTCACCACGTGTTTTCCAAGTCTTTTCAATATCAATTGGCTCCGCAATGATATCGCGTACTGTCATACGTGGATTTAAAGAAGAATATGGATCTTGGAAAATGATCTTTAACTTCTTTCTCGCTTCACGAAGTGCATTTCCTTTTAAACTTGTAAAATCTTCTCCATGTAGGATAACTTTCCCTGAAGTTGGTTCTGTTAAACGGATAATTGATTTTACTGTTGTTGATTTACCACATCCACTTTCACCAACAATCGCTAATGTCTCCTTACGATGTAGTACAAAACTTACATCATCAACCGCTTTTACACTTTCCTTCTTTTGAAATAGTGTACCTTGTTGGTAGTATTTCTTTAGATTTTGAACTTCAAGAATGATTTCACTCATTGTGCCATCCTCCTTCATCTACCAACAAGCAACGAACATCATGATCATCATAGTGCTTGAGTGGAACTTTCTTTGTAAAACATTCATTCTTCGCAAATGGACATCTAGGTGCGAATAAACATCCCTCTGGCAAGTTATCCAACATCGGTACTGAACCCGGGATATCTTGTAAAGAAGATTGTTGTTTATTAATTTGAGGAATTGCATTCTGTAAACCAATCGTGTAAGGATGTAATGGCTTCTCAAACAATTCCTTACATAGAGCACTTTCCACAAATTGACCTGCATACATGACAACAACACGATCAACCATCTGATAGATAACACCCATATCATGAGAGATAAAGATAACTGCTGTATTTGTTTCATCACGTAACTTCTTAATTAAGCGAAGAATCTGTGCTTGAATCGTTACGTCCAAAGCCGTTGTAGGCTCATCACAAATCAGTAGTTTTGGATGACACACAAGTGCCATTGCAATCATAATACGCTGTCTCATACCACCAGATAATCTAGATGGAATATCATGATATACCTTTTCTGGCTGCGGAATACCTACGTCTCGAATCGCGGCGATTGCACGCTCCTTTAACTCAGTATTTGAAACTTTCTCATGTGCTTTGATAGCTTCTTCAATTTGCTTACCAACTTTCATCAATGGATTTAATGAAGTCATTGGCTCTTGGAAAATCATTGAAATTTCATTTCCACGAATTTTTTGAAATTCTTTAGCGCTAAGTGTGGTCATATCCTGACCCTCATAGAAGATAGTACCAGCTGCGATTTTCGCTGGTGAATTTAATAGGTTCATAATCGCAGATGCTAGCATAGATTTACCACAACCACTTTCACCTACGATACCTACAATTTCACCCTCTTTGATAGATAAATTTACTTTATCGATGACTGGAAGTGGACCCTTTTCTGAATAAAGTTCTACTTCTAAGTCTTTCATCTCCAATACTGTGTTCTGGCTCATAGTTCACCTCTTGAAATGCGTAATTTAGGATCTAAGGCATCACGTAAACCATCACCCATCATATTAAAGGCCATTACTGTAACAATAATGCATAAACCCGGGAATAAACTGTAGTACGTATTACTGCGGATAAAATCCTGTGATTCTGCAATCATTGAGCCCCAGCTTGGCTTTGGTGATGGAACACCTAAACCTAAATAGCTTAAACTAGCTTCCGATAAGATTGCGCTAGGAATACCTAATGTAATCGATACAATTAACATTGGAATACAGTTTGGCAATAAGTGCTTTAAGATAATGCGTAATGTTGAGCCACCATCCACCTTACATGCTTGAATGTATTCTTGGCCCTTTAGCTGCATTACTTGCCCACGGATGAGCTTTGC
>JABZMB010000007.1 GCA_015256455.1 Solobacterium sp.
CAGTAACATATACAAAGGTTGCGGGTGATGTTCGTTTCGCAAGTGTAGACTTTGCGTATAATCCAGATAAGATTATCTTGCATGATGTAACACTATTTGGCAAACCAGGTCAAAAGATTGCCTTTGTCGGTGCGACGGGTGCTGGTAAGACAACAATCACAAATCTGATTAACCGTTTCTATGATATCGCAGATGGAAAGATTCGATATGACGGTATTAATATCAATAAGATTAAGAAGTCTTCCTTACGTAAGTCTTTAGGAATTGTGCTGCAGGATACTGTATTGTTCACGGGCACTGTTATGGATAACATCCGCTATGGACGCTTAAGTGCATCAGATGAGGAATGTATCGCAGCCGCAAAACTTGCGGGTGCAGATGGCTTTATTCGCCATTTACCAGAAGGCTATCAAACAATGTTGAATGGTGATGGCTCAAATCTATCACAAGGGCAATGCCAGTTATTGGCAATTGCTAGAGCAGCAGTTGCTGACCCACCAGTTATGATCATGGATGAGGCTACTTCTTCCATCGATACACGTACAGAACAGATTGTACAAACTGGTATGGATCGTTTGATGAATGGACGTACTGTATTTGTGATTGCACACCGTTTATCTACTGTTAAGAATGCAAATGTAATTATTGTATTAGACCATGGACGTATTATTGAACGTGGTACGCATGAAGAATTACTTGCGCAAAAGGGACAGTACTACCAGCTATATACAGGTGCATTTGAGTTAGAATAAAATGAAAGGATATGAAATTTAACATTCATATCCTTTTTTGTCTGTTAATTTATCTAAGAAATGCATTAGTTTTATCACGGATGGATGCAATTGATTAAACTTCGGGTAAGCATAACTAATATAAAAATTTAACTTATCCTTCTTAACGAAAGGGATTTTGATTAATGAATTATCTGAATCATCAGTCGATATCTCTGTTAGAAGTGAGATTCCTAGGTTGTGTGAAACCATTTGCTTGATAAGGTTGATATCATCTGATTTAAAATAGATATTTGCTTGATAATCATATTTTGCATTAAGTAAATCAAAAGCCTTTAGGTGTACATTATGTTCATCCAGTAAGATGAAAGGCTGCTGGAGTATATCTTCGAAAGATAGTTCTAATTTGCTAGATAAAGGGTTGCTTTTTGAGACGAGAATAAAGAGTTCTTCATGGAATAATTCTTTAATGATAAAATCTCTGTGTTGTAAATGATCGATACTACCAAGTAATGAAAAATCTAATTTACCACTTAGTAACTCTTCCCAAAGTGTAATTGAACCACCACGAATCGGATAAATATCCTTGAAGAATGAAAAGTCACTACAATCATGATATTTTGCAGTTAAATAGTTGATGATAATTGATGGAAAACCGACTGTGCATTTAGACTCAAGGGAACGTATAATATCTTGTTGAGTTAATGAAAAGTCATTTAATAACTGTTTACAATGAGACGCTAGTATTTCGCCCTGTTTTGTCAATTTAACAACACGATTTATACTATTTTTCTCAATAAGACTACATTGGTAATACTCTTCAATTCGTTTAATAGCATAAGAAATCGTAGGTTGACTAACGTGATATCGTTTAGCAACCTGCGTAAATGATTTTAATTGTGATAGTTGATAAAAATAGTTTAAATCACGAATATTCATCTGTATTTCTTCCTTAGTTATGAATAAATCTTATCATAACTAAGGTGTTTGACTATAACAAAAATTCTCAGCTATAGTAGGGGTGCTTTCTACATAAGAAAGTACGGCACATACATCGCTTAGTCAAGATTGTCGATGATATCTTCAAAAATACGGATAAAGGTAGCTTGTTGTTATTTTGGAAGCTGTTTTAGCTTCATCGTCAATCGTTTCAGATTAAGGGTATTTTTTGAGTTTAAGTCTCCCTCCAAACTGTTAAAATTGAAAAACTCTTCGACCGTCAAATCCAGAGCTTTAATAATTTTTTCAAGTGTTTGAACGTTGAGATTTTGTTTCTTATTCTCAATCTGATTGATATACTTTAACCCCAAACCGGCTTTTTCGGATAGCATCTCTTGGCTAAGTCCTCGTATTTGCCGATGATAGCGTATTTTTCGTGCGATATAGTTTGTAAGATATATGAAATTACTCATGTTCCAAGCATACTGTAATTTACGAAAATGTATAACCCTTATTAATAATACAAAGTATGATAACTGACACTATGTGTTAAAATGAACATAATTATAGAAGGAGGTGTACATATGAGTGCATATGATATTTTAAATAATCCATTTTTAAACAAAGGAACTGCTTTTACATTAGAAGAACGTAGTAAACTTGGACTGATTGGTCTTTTACCACCATACGTCCAAACAATTGAGGAACAAGCACGACAGACTTATGCACAGATGGAGACAAAGGCAAATGATTTAGAAAAGCGTTTGTTTCTGATGCAAATCTTTAATACGAACCGTACACTTTTCTACTATATGTTCTCTCAACATCTAGCAGAGTTTAATCCTATCGTTTACGATCCAACGATTGCAGATACAATTGAAAACTATAGTGATCTATTTATTGATCCACAATACGCTGCATATTTAGATATTAATCATCCAGAAAATATTGAAGCCACTTTAAAAAATGCGGCTGGTGATCGTGAGATTCGTCTAATTGTTGTTACAGATGCAGAAGGAATCTTAGGTATTGGTGACTGGGGTACTAACGGTGTGGATATTTCTGTTGGTAAGTTAATGGTATATACAGCAGCAGCTGGAATTGATCCATCAATGGTATTACCTCTTGTTATCGATGCTGGTACAAATCGTAAAGAATTACTTGAGAATCCTAACTATCTCGGAAACCGTCATGAGCGTGTACGTGGAGATCGTTATTATGATTTTATTGATCAGTTTGTACAGACTGCTGAACGTCTGTTCCCTAAACTATATTTACACTGGGAAGACTTTGGTCGTTCTAATGCCGCAAACATCCTTGAAAAATATCGTAAGCAAATTCCTACATTTAATGATGACATCCAAGGAACAGGCATCGTAACTCTTGGTGGTATCTTTGGTGCGCTGGAGATTACTGGTGGTAAGTTAGCAGATCAGGTTTATCTATGCTTTGGAGGAGGTACTGCAGGTGCAGGTATCGCATCTCGTGTACTACGTGAAATGGTTACAGAAGGTGTACCTGAGGAAGAGGCATATAAGCGTTTCTTTATGGTTGATAAACAAGGGCTACTCTTTGATGATATGGATGATTTAACACCTCAACAAAGACCATTTGCCAAGAAGCGTTCTGACTATCCTAACGCGGATAAGTTAACGGACCTATTAGAAGTTGTTAAGACTGTCAAACCAACAATCTTAGTAGGTACTTCAACAAAACCAAATACATTTACAAAGGAAATCGTTGAAGAGATGTGCAAGATTACAGAGCGCCCAATGATATTCCCATTATCAAATCCAACTGTTTTAGCTGAGGCGAGTGCTAAGGATCTTATCACATGGTCTGATGGTAAAGCATTTGTCGCAACAGGTATCCCTGCAGATACAGTATCCTATAAGGGAGTTGACTACGTAATTGGTCAGGCAAATAATGCTTTGATTTATCCTGGTCTTGGACTTGGTATGCTTGCGTCGGAAGCTAGTCTTTTAACAGATGAAATGATTGGTGCTGCAGCACACTCCTTAAGTGGTATCATCGACCAATCTCAATCTGGTGCACCTGTACTACCACCATTCAAGTATGTCGCAGATGTTTCTATTAAGGTTGCAGAAGCTGTTGCTAAAAAAGCGCAGGAACAAGGCCTTGCACGTGCAAAAGAAACAGACATGGCAAAAGCAGTACGTGATTTAAAGTGGTATCCAAAATACTAGGTGATTTTTATGATTTTCCTACAATCCTTAGAGAGTATTTTGCCCGTTGTTATTTTAATTTCGCTAGGATATATCCTACAGATTAGAAAATGGTTTGATGTTAGTTTTAGTGATAACATCTCAAAATTAATTATGAACATTGCTTTACCGGCATCTATATTTGTATCGGTAATGGAATATCTTACGGTAGAACGCTTGATTAAACTTTCAAGTGGGTTAGTATATGTGGGTCTAGCAACAATCTTAGGATATGTTGTAGCCTTTATACTAGTTAAGGTTTTAAAAATTAAACCTGGTAGACGAGGAACGTTTATCAATACTTTTGTTAATGCAAATACCATTTTCATTGGATTACCTTTAAACATTGCGTTATTTGGTGATAAGGCAACAGAATACTTCCTCGTTTATTACATCATTAATACAATATCTTCTTGGACATTAGGTATCTATTTGATGACAACGGATAGTCTGGTTCAAACTAAAACAGAAGTGTCGTTTGACTTTAAGAAACTATTACCTCCACCTCTTATTGGATTTCTTGTGGCAATCGTATTCCTAATTGTTAAGATCCCGGTACCACAGGTAATGACAAAAACATTGACTTATGCTGGAAATATTGTGACACCACTTTCACTTATTTATATCGGCATTGTATTAGCGAAAGCTGGACTAGCAACTGTGAAGTTAGATAAAGATTCAGTGTTTGCTCTCTGTGGACGTTTTCTAATAGCACCTTTATTAATGATGATAGTTCTAAAGACAATTGGGACTAATCTACCAAATCTAGAAGCACAGACATTTATGTTACAATCAGCAGTTTCATCTCTTGCTGTAATGCCAATCCTTGTGCATCAAGGGAATGGGGATGTTGAATATGCGACCAACATCGTGACTTTAAGCACAGTATTGTTAGTGGTAGTTATTCCATCTGTGATGAGCATAATGCATTTCGTTATTTGATTCAGTGAGAAGAGTCTACTAATATTGTGCGTTTCACAACTGCTATTTTGACTTACTTTAAGAGTACTAGTAATTACGAATTATGATAAAAGCCTAGCTGATGGAAATTCAGTTAGGCTTTTTAGTTGTTACCAGAATAGTTTTTTACGTTCTTTTGCTTTGGAGACTAAGTCGTAGTCTGTTAGAAAGTTTAGTGGCAGTCCTTCCACGACCGACAAAGCACGGTTTAGATTTTCTTCAGTCAAAAAATGTTGTGGATTATGAATGTCGAGGCCGATGATGATAGGGCATTTCTTCTTTGCGAAAATCTCAAAGAATTCTCTTGTTGGATAGGCATAACGTTCCCCGTCAAGATATTCCTTCTTGCCAATGCGTACACCAGTACCACAATTTAGTTCTAAAGGAATATCGTAGAACCGAGATATATCTGCAATTTTCTCTGCAGCGTTTAGTACACTCTCGTCAATTCGCGGATATTTCCAGAGAAATACATCAGGATGAGCAATATAATCACACATATAATGTTGACAAGCTTCCTCTAAGCATTTTACATAGCGTTCAACTTGGTCTTTGTTGTCAAATTCATATACACTATCTTTATCAATGGTTAGATTGTGTTGCCCTAAAATTATATAATCTAATGTCTTTCGATATTCACGAATGGTATCCCATTGGCTTGGATAGTACTCTACTTCCATACCCAGATGAATATCGATTTGAGATGCGTATTTTTCCTGTAGAGAACGAATAGATTGATAATAATCAGGAATTTGTTCAATGTTCATACGTAACCCAGGACATGGTGTAGGATATGCGGCATGGTCACTGAAACCAAGGGTTGTTAGACCTGCTTGAAGTGCTGCTTGAACATACTCTTCATCTGTACCGATCGCATGACCACAACGCGCTGTATGCGTATGATAGTTTGCTTTAATCATGGGGATATACCTCCGAAACGATGAAATTATATCATTCCTCACATAGATTGACAAAATATCGAAAAGTAATATCATAATAGTTGAACGGTTGTTCAATTATTATATGTATGTGAGGTGTTAGAATGGAATATCAATATCGTGTTGTGGGCATTGATTGTGCAGATTGTGCTGCAGAATTAGCAGAGGAAATCAGAAAAATAGAGGGTGTACTAAGTGCAGACATCCATTTTATGCAGCAAAAATTATACTTTACATGTGATGAAGAAAAACATTCTGCGATTGAACAGAAGGTTTTTGATATTATCCATGATGATGAACCTGATGCAGTGATTACAGCTTTACACGATGAGACAAAACACCTCTTTAAATTTAATATTAAGAATATTGATTGTGCAGATTGTGCAAATGAAATAGCAGAGAAGGCAATGGAAATTGAAGGTGTAGAACATGCGGAAGCTGACTTCATGCATGCAATTTTACGTGTACAGTTTGCGACAAGTGAATATACATGTATTGAAAATGCATTACGTGAAATGATTGCTAGAGAAGAGCCGGAAGTTGAATTTTCACGCTATTATGCAGAGCAGAAGGTTGAGAAGAAAGAAGATCATAGTACACAAATGATGATTGTTCGCTTGGTATTGGGAGCATCCTTATTTGGACTATCATTTATTCTAACGGGGATTATAAGTAATATTTCAACATTAGTTGCTTATATTATTTTGGGATATGATGTTATTTATAAAGCCTTCAATAATCTAAGACGAGGAAAATTATTAGATGAGAATTTCTTAATGACAATTGCTACATTTGCGGCATTGTATCTGAGTGATTGGAAAGAAGCAACGGGTGTCATGTTATTCTATCAGATTGGAGAATTCTTCCAAGATTTAGCAGTAGATCATTCTCGTAAATCTATCGCAGCTTTGATGGATATTCGACCTGACTATGCATCTGTACAAAGTGGAACAGAGTTTATTAAAGTTGATCCTACAGAAGTGCAGATTGGTGAAATTATCCAAGTGAAACCAGGAGAACGTATTCCATTAGATGGTATTGTTGTGTCAGGAAGTTCTTCTTTGGATACTGCATCCCTAACAGGAGAATCCAATTTACGTGATGTGGATGTAGATGATGAAGTTATATCGGGTGTTGTAAATACAAGTGGTGTACTGTTAATTCGTACAACAAAGGAATTTGCACAATCAACAGTTTCAAGAATTCTCAGTATTATTGAAGAGAATAATGAAACAAAGTCAAAACAAGAAAAATTCATTACAAAGTTTTCTCATTATTACACACCTACAGTGGTCGCATTAGCAGTGCTTGTGGCAATTGTAGTAAGTTTAGCAACTGGTGATATGAATGAGGGTATTTATCGTGCTTGTACATTCCTGGTTATCTCTTGTCCATGTGCATTAGTCATTTCTATTCCACTTTCTTTCTTTGCGGGAATTGGTGGATTATCCATGCATGGCATCATGTTGAAGGGAGCGAACTACGTTGAAAAGATTGCGGAGATTCGTACGATTGTATTCGATAAAACAGGAACTCTTACAACAGGACAGTTTGAGGTAAGCCAGTTACTGGATAGCTTAGATGACACAAAGCTGATGAAACTTGCAGCGTATGCGGAAAGCTATTCAAATCATCCAATCGCAAAAGCGATACAATATACATATCAAAATGAAGTGGATCAAACAAAGATTTCTGATATGCAAGAAATTGCTGGTAGAGGTATTTCAATTACTTTAGAAAACCATCAGGTTCTTGTTGGTAATTATAAAATGATGGTAGAGAACGGGGTGGATTGTAAACAATATAAAGAGCCGGGCACCTATGTATATGTTGCAGAAGATCGTAGATTCTTGGGTTGTATTCTACTAAAGGATACAATTAAGAAAGATGCAGCTAGTGCAATCAACCACTTAAAAAGGAATCATGCGTGCATGATGGTATCTGGTGATGCAGAAGAGATTTGTCAAGAAGTAGGTAAGGAACTAGGCATTAATTCGATTTATGGTGGATGTTTACCAGAAGATAAGATAACATGCGTGAATACTGTTAAGCAGAATGGTGTTGTGGCATTTGTGGGTGATGGTGTTAATGACGTTCCGGTTATGCGCACAGCTGATATTGGCTTTGCGATGGGATCACTTGGCAGTGATGCAGCAATCGAAGCTGCAGATGTTATTATCACGGATGATAATCTAAACAAGATTGATACAACCATTCAACAGGCAAAGAGAATTATTCGTATCGCAAATCAAAATATCTTCTTTGCGATTGCGATCAAAGTACTTGCGCTAGTATTAGGAGCACTTGGTATTGCGAATATGTGGATGGCAATCTTTGCGGATACAGGTGTTGCTATATTGTGTGTCATTAACGCTGTCCGACTTCTTCGTATCAAGAAATGATTAGTATTCCTACATTTGTAATTATGGTAAAATAACTTTGTGTAAAGGGAGGGAATTATCGGATGAATATATTTGATGTTATGTCGGTGATTATCCTGATACTTGTAACCGCATTAGGCGTGCTATATTGGCAAACGAAAAGGAGTCGGAAATGAAAAGATTTATAACTTTAATTTTAGTGAATGTAGCTTCACTTTGGTTGATTGATCGTGTTATGAGAACAATGTATATCGGTTCTGCAAATACATTATTCTTGATTGCATTTATCCTTGTTATTTTGAATGCAACATTAAAACCATTAATGAAGTTGGTGTTCTTACCATTGACATTCTTCAGCTTTGGGTTATTCTCGCTGATTATCAACGCAGCAGTATTATCCATTGCATTCAGTTTTGCACACGGTTCATATATGATGGGTTTCCATACAGCGATTATCGCAAGTATTCTATTATCTATCGTGAATGCAGCCATTAATTCATATCTTGAATAACATCGTACGAAGAAGTACGATGTTTTTTTGATTAAACGGCAAAAGAAAGGCAATATCTGATATAATTTTTATCGATATGAGAACAGTAATTCAAAGAGTAAAACATGCCAGTGTTACCATCGATGGAGTCGTAAATGGGAAAATCAATCAAGGTTTTCTATTGTTAGTAGGAATTAAAGATGATGACACCGAAGCAGTTGTAGAAAAAATGGCAGATAAGATTGCCAAAATGCGTATTTTCGATGATGAAAACGGAAAGATGAATCTAGCATTACAACAAGTAGGAGGTGCGATTCTATCAATTTCACAGTTTACGTTATTCGCAAACTGCAAGAAGGGTAATCGTCCAAGTTTTGATGGGGCTGGAAAGCCTGAACATGCCAAAGCGATGTATCTATATTTCAACGAGGTATTAAGACGCTATGGTCTACAAGTAGAAGAGGGTATCTTTGCGGCAGAGATGAAAGTTGAACTGCTCAACGATGGACCAATCACAATATGTCTAGATTCGGAGGATTTAAAATGACACAAATTATCTACGGTAGTGAGTTATCTGCCGAACTAAAAGAAATTATGCGTTCAAAGGTGGAGTCTTGGGTATCTACAGGGATGAGAACTCCATGTCTTGCGGTTATTCTCGTAGGAGATAATCCAGCATCTGAGTCTTATGTACGTGGAAAAGAGAAGGCTTGTGCAGCGGTAGGGATTCAAACCAATACAATTCGTTTGTCCGCAAGTATTACACAAGAAGAATTGGAACAAGTAATTAGTGATTGTTCTAAGGATGATACCGTGGATGGTATACTCATTCAGTTGCCATTACCAGAAGGCTTTAATGAAGATAGAGCAATTGCGTGTATTGATCCTGGAAAGGATGTGGATGGATTACATCCGTTAAACTTTGGAAGATTCTTTATGAATCAGCCATCCTTCGTACCTTGTACACCACTCGGTATTATGGAACTTCTCAAGCGTATGGGATGTAGTCCAAAGGGTAAACATGCGGTAGTGATTGGGCGTTCGAAGTTAGTTGGAACTCCCGTTGCAAGATTGTTACAGAATGCCAATGCGACAGTCACGATCTGTCATTCCCATACAGCAAACTTAAAAGAACTTACAAATTTAGCAGATATCCTAATTGTCGCAGTAGGTAAGCCAAAGATCATTGATGCCCAATATGTTAAAGAAGGTGCATATGTAATTGACGTTGGGGTAAATAGTGTTGATGGTCACTTATGTGGTGACGTAGATTTTGAATCAGTAGCTCCTAAGGCAGGTGCGATTACACCAGTACCAAAGGGTGTTGGTCCAATGACAATATGTATGTTGTTACAAAATACCGTCACCGCATATGAAAAGAGGCAGGGACTATGATCAATGATTTTAATCTAAATGATACGGTTGAAATGAAAAAGGAACATCCATGCAAGAAGTCCAAGTATTGGAAAGTCATTCGCATGGGTGCAGATATTAAGATCAAATGTCTAGGTTGTGGTGCTGTCGTAATGTTTCCGCGTCATGAATTTGAACGTAAGCTAAAGAAGATTATTGAAAAAGCACCACAGGAATAAGAGGAAAGAAAAGAGGTATCCTATATGGCATTAACAGCAGGTATTGTTGGCTTACCAAACGTTGGTAAATCAACATTATTTAACGCAATCACAAACAGCCAGGTATTGGCAGAGAACTATCCATTCGCAACAATCAATCCAAACGTTGGTGTGGTAGAAGTTCCAGATAAAAGAATGGATGACTTCGTAGAACTCTTCCATCCAAAGAAGACAATCTATACAACATTCGAATTTACAGATATTGCAGGCCTTGTAAAAGGTGCGTCAAAGGGTGAAGGTTTAGGAAACCAATTCCTAGCGAATATTCGTGAGACAGATGCAATCGTTCACGTTGTAAGATGTTTTGATGATAGTAATATTGAACACGTAGAAGGTTCTGTTGACCCAATTCGTGATATTGAAGAAATTAACTTAGAGCTTTGCTTAAGTGATTTGGATACAGTCCAGAATCGTATTAGTAAGGTTGCTAAAAAGGCACAGACATCCAAGGATAAGGATGCTGTAGCTGAATATACATCCTTACAGAAGTTTGAAAAGTTATTAGAGGCAGGAACACCTATACGTTTAGGTGACTTAGAGGATTCTGACCGTGATTTGTTAAAGAACTATGGTTTATTAACATCAAAGCCAGTTATCTATGTTGCGAATATGAGTGATGAAGAAATCGGTGATCCTGAAAGTAATGCGTACTATCAAAAGGTAAAGGCGTATGCGGAAAATGAAGGTAGTGAATGTATCGCTATCTGTGCAAAGATGGAAGAAGAACTTTCAAGTCTTGATAAAGAAGAGAAGATTGCATTCATGCAGGATTTAGGAATTGCTCAATCCGGTTTGGATAAAATTATTCGTGCTGCTTATCACTTGTTAGGTCTAAGAACATTCTTCACGGTTGGTGAACCAGAGTGCCGCGCATGGACTTTCCACGAAGGTATGAAAGCACCACAATGTGCAGGTGTTATCCACACAGACTTTGAAAAGGGATTTATTCGTGCGGAAATCTATAGCTATGAAGACTTAATGGAATATCGTACAGAACAATCTGTTAAGGAACATGGTAAGATGCGTCTAGAGGGTAAGGAATACCTGATGAAGGATGGAGATGTTGTCTTCTTCCGCTTCAATGTATAATTCATCTCATTTTCACAGTGAATCATGATAAAATAGGAGTAGCAATAGGAGGCTATTATGAAACTGATCTTAGCAATTGTATCCAATGATGATGCATCTGCAGTTTCTGCTGCACTTACAAAGAATAATTTCTATATGACACGTTTAGCAACGACTGGTGGATTCTTACGTGCTGGAAACACAACGATTATCGTTGGTACGGAAGATGAGCTTGTAGATAAATGTATTGCAGTCATCGGCGAAGAAGCGAAACGTCGTACAGAAATTGTTCCATCAACAGCATCATACGATGTTGGTAGATATGCGTCTTTCCCGGTTGAAGTACAAATCGGTGGAGCGACAATCTTTGTATTGGACATCGAACAATTCAAGAAACTATAAAGCAGGGTAACCTGCTTTCTTTTATCATTTGGGAAAGGAAATAGTATGACAGTATTATTTGTAAATGCGGCATTCCGAGAGAATTCAAGAACATATGACTTGGCACAGAAGTATTTATCAACTCTTACAGATACTGTGGAAACAGTGAATCTTGGTGAAGAAAATATACGACCACTTCAAAAAGCATCTTTAGAGCAGTATTGTAAGGATTCTCGTAGCCATGATTTTCAAGATGAAATGTATCGTTATGCCAAGCAATTTGCCAAGGCAGACGAGATTGTGATTGCGGCTCCATTTTGGAATTTTGGACTACCTGCTGTATTACATGCATATTTAGAACTGGTATGTACGCAAGGTATCACCTTTGACTTAAATGAAGCAGGGGAGTATTACAGTCTTTGCCAGGCAAAGAAGTTGGTGCTGATTTTAACAGCAGGAGGAAATGTGCCTGAAAATGATTGTGCAATTTCCTATCTGCGAACATTATGCAAAGAGTTCTGGAAGATTGAGGATGTAAGATATTACTACGCAGATGGAATTGATCTTGTGGGTGTAGATATAAGTGGAAAGTTAGAAGCAGTTATCAAGCAGTATGGAAATTCATAAAAGTAAAATAGAAGATATACAACAAATATTAGAGGTCATTTGTGATGCTCGGGGAAGTATGCGTGATAATGGTATTCCTCAATGGCAAGATGGATATCCAAATGAAGTGATTATTTCCCAGGACATAGAAGCGGGAAATAGTTATATACTTGTGGATGGGAAACGTATTGTTGGTACTGCATATATCATTGCAGGACACGAGCCAAGCTATGACTATATAGAAGGTGGCCAATGGTTAAATGATCATCTTTATGTTGTTGTACATCGCATTGCGGTACGTAAAGACTACAAGGGCAAGGGTATTGCTCGTTATATGATGGAGTTTGCAGAAAAGATAGCGATGGAACATCAACTAAAGGATATTCGTATTGATACACACCATGATAATATTCCAATGAGAACATTTTTAGCCAAACTAGGTTACCATGCATGCGGAACAATATACCTGGATAATGGAGATAAGCGTATTGCCTATCAAAAAACATTTTGAAAAGAAAAACGCACTAGTCAGTGCGTTTTATCATGTCTATGAGAATTTTAGCATCGTTATTTTTGGGATGATGAATGACTTCATCTAAACATGCATGTAATACATCTGCGATTTCTTTTCCCTGATAACCAATCCCTTTGATGGTATTACCGTCTATCGCAAGGTGCTTTAGTAGGTAGGGCTCGCTAGCATCTTGTATTTCATGATAGTATGCAAGCATGTTATATCTTGGGTAATCTGTATCAATTGCATAGCGATATGTATGATAGATATCGAATGGAATATTAAGTTTAGATAAGAACTGTTTTAATTCAATCTTGGATGTAAGACTCTTTGTTGAATGCTTGATACAGTTTAGAATCACAGTTTGTTCTGCGCCTGAATATTTCAGGCGTTCTAAGATTTCCTTTGCGTTAGGAATATCCTTGAGAAGTATTGCCATGCGGATATTTGCATTCAATAAAGAACGGTTGATTGAAGCTATACTTTGCTCGATAACAGTGTCTTTTAATTCAGGAATAAATACCTGAATAATATCGCTGTATTCAACGAGGATAGAAGGAAGTGCAGTTGTTTCAAGGATACCAATCCACTCGTTGTGGATGCGTTCTTCTGAGATATAGTGTAGTAAATCTTTTTGTTTGTGTATTGCGGTTGCAGTTTTCTCTTCGATTGTAAATGAGAGTCTTCCTGCAAAGCGTAATGCACGTAGAATACGCAGTGCATCTTCGTCAATCCGCTCATGAGGGTTACCAATGCAGCGAATGATTTTATGATGCAAGTCATCTACACCACCGAAGAAATCAATCAAACCTTCATTGTTGTTATAGCAGAGAGCATTGATTGTAAAGTCACGACGTTTACAATCTTCTTCGATACTCTTAGAGAATAAGACTCCAGATGGATGGCGATGGTCTTCGTAGATACTCTCACTACGGAACGTAGTAATTTCAACAGGCTGTTTATTAGACAGTACAGTAATCGTGCCGTGCTGAATGCCCGTCTGAAATACACGGTAGTTAGAGAATACTTGCAACATCTCTTGTGGAGTTGCGTCTGTTGTTAAGTCGTAATCGTGGATTGGTAGTTCCAACAATGCATTACGAATTGCGCCACCTACAACATAAGCGCTATAACCATTTTGATTTAACAAGTCGATGAGGACTTGGATGTAATCTGGAATCTGAATTTTCATAATTCTATTATAGTTGGATTATTCAAGAATGGATAGAAATCCTCTAGATAGCGTTAAATATCGCATCAAATGGGGTTATTTCTTGGATTTTTCTTTTATTTCATTCCACAACATCTTATGATTATCATAGAACATAAATTTTTAAGTATAAAAACAATTCACTGTAAGGAGGATTTTACATGAGAATCGGACAATCGACAGATATTCATCGCCTGGCAGAAGGAAGAAAGCTCATCTTAGGTGGTGTGGAGATTCCTTCAGAACTAGGACTTGTAGGACATAGCGATGCGGATGCGTTATGCCATGCAGTAGCGGAAGCAATTCTTGGTGCACTTGCATTAGGGGATCTTGGGAAATGGTTTCCAGATACTGATCCAAAGTGGGAAGGTGCTGATTCTGTGAAGATTCTTACGCAGGTTGGTGTTATGATGCATGAGCGTGGATATGTGATTGGAAATGTTGATAGTCTAATCATGATTGAAAAGCCAAAGATGGCACCACATATTCAGTCTATGCGTGAGAATATCGCAAAAGCTTTAGAGTGTGATCTGGATAGCGTCAGTGTGAAAGCAACGCGTGGAGAAGGCTTAGGTTTTGTTGGAAAGTCGGAAGGTGTACAAGCACAAGCAGTTGTACTCCTTGTAAAGGAGGATTAGTTTATGTTTGCGAAAACTTCTGAAGTAAAAGTATTACGAGACCCTGTACATGGATATGTACATATTGATTTGCAGGTAATCTGGGATATTGTTAATAGTAGTTGGTTTCAACGCTTACGTCGTATTCGTCAACTAGGTGGGGCTTATGTTGTGTACCATTGTGCAGAGCATACACGTTTCTCTCACTCCCTAGGAGTGTATGAAATTGTTCGTCGTATGGTAACGGAGGTTCCGGATATTGTTAGTGCACTAAATGAATATGATAAGGTAACGATCATGCTGGCAGGTTTACTGCATGATATTGGTCATGGCCCATACAGCCATGCATTCGAGGCGGTTACTGGAACATCACATGAAGAATTTACTTGTCGTATCATTGAAGAGAATACAGAAATCACAAAGATAATTGAATCAAGCGCAAAAGGTCTTGCAAAGGATGTTGCGGATGTTATCCGTCATAAGAGTAAGAATCCACTATTAGTACAGATGATTAGTTCGCAATTGGATGCGGACCGCATGGATTACTTGTTGCGTGATGCATACTTTACAGGAACGAAGTATGGAGAGTTTGATTTGGAGAGAATCTTACGTACACTTCGTGTGGTCGATGGAAATCGCTTGGTAGTCAAAGAGAGTGGTGTATACGCAGTTGAAAACTATATCATGGCAAGATACCACATGTATTGGCAGATTTACTATCATCCAGTTGCACGTAGTTTTGAAACCATTCTACATCTACTTTTTAAGCGTTTAAGAGATTTAAAGAGTGTGAGTGATCCTTCTATCATTCCATTATTTAAACCTGTCTTGACAGGCAAGAAGATTTCTTTAAAACAGTACTTTATGCTGGATGAATATGCATTTAGTTATGGTTTTTCAATGTTATGTGAACATAAAGATCCTATCGTTCGTGACTTTGCGTTACGCATTCGTGATCGTAAATTATTTGCGTATTCTGAAAGTAATCCTACGAACAATCGTAAACTTCGTCATCAGTTAAAGAAGGCTGGATATAACTTAGATTATTATTGGTCAAAGGATGAGGTGTATCAAAAACCGTATGAGCCATATACAGATAGTAGAGGGGATGCGGTTTGGGTAAAGAAAAAGGATGGAACGATAGTGGAGATGTCGAACGCATCCAATATTGTATATAGTTTAGTACATGGACCAATCCATGATGTATTTAGCGTATATTATCCAAAGGGAACAGAAATTAAGAAATGAATCCAGAAGAACGTGCGAGGAAGTGGAGACAGGATGTTCCTGAATTGTGTGGTTTAACATTACAACAGCGCATTGCAATATGTAATCAAGTATCAAAGAGAATTGTTTTCCTAGTTGTACTATGGCTAACACTTTTCTTTGTGGTCATTTTCGTTATACTTTCCAGTGCAGATACAAACTCTGCTCTATATAATCTACTCAATCATACAGCGGAGACTATCAATACGATTTTCAATGGTGATCCAAGTAAGCGATATATGGTAGCACTACTTGAAAGTTTGCCATATATTTTGCCAATGCTTGTGGTTTTAGTAGGACCAATTTGGCTTATGATGACAGCATTCCGTAAACTGATGTTGCTTTCGGTTGCCAGGAAATTATAGTTTGATTGGTTGAAATCATAATATATACAAAAAAATACACTGTTATTTACAGGATATAACGAAAAGCACATGTATAATAGTGTTTAAGAAAAAAGCTCAATCAGAGCAGATGTGAGGTAAAATATGAATCCAATATTTATGGTGGCGGGGATACTTGTTGTATGGGCTATTGCATTTGTGGTATTTATCACACTTCAAATGAAGCGGAAGAACGCAGAAGCAGAACTTGTTGCGGCAAGTACAACGAAAGCGATTGTACATTTCTATGGAGATGTTTCAGCAATTGATGGTCAAGATGCGGCTATATATCATCCAATCAAGGGGCAAATGCTAGATACAATTGTAGCGTTAGAACCAGGTCATCATACCTTTGTAGGTAGTTTTCAAATGACAGAGAATGGAATTGTAGTAAAAAACAAAAATTACTATGCAACAGATATTGAGTTTGAATTTGATGTCGAAATGGGTAAGGTGTATAGGGTAGGTCTTTATAAAAATGTGAATCATGAAGAAAAAGTGACAATGACACTTCCGCTTACTGAAAGTGGATTTGGCGCAAAAACACTATATCTTATCGCCTACAACGAATAATTTAATAAAATTACTTCCATCAATTACGATGGAAGTTTTTTTGTTGGGCGGAAAGGTTGACAGGAGGATTACTTCGCATATAATCATTCACGGAAGGTGAATATGCGTATAACGGTCAAATTAATACAACATGATTTGTTGGAGGATAAGAAGCAAATCTTATTGGAGACAAACGCTTTATATGATGGAAATACATTACGCTATCGCGAAGGAAATGATGGTGGTTCTCATCAGGTTTATTTTGGGGATGATATGATTTCATTTGAGCGAAAAGCAGATGTGCATACACAGATCACCCTCTATGATCACAAGGATGGAGAGAGCATCGTGGACTCTCAATATGGCAAAATGTACATGCAGACAAGGCTGTGCCATGCAGAAAAGTGCGATGAATACTGGTCTGTAGAGTATCAACTCTTAGCCAATGATAATGTAGTACTTCACCAGAAATTATGCTGGGAATTGACGCCAGTAAAAAATATTTGACTTTATTTGGAACTTGGGGTATAGTGCCATGGCGAAGCAAGCATATCATGCATTTGTATAAAGGAGATTTACAATGGGTAACAATGAGACTATGACGGATGTAGCCTATAATTGGCTTAAAAAAAGAAAAAGAGAAGTAGATTTTTCAAAGATTTGGGATGAAATTGTAAAGACAATGAATATTCCTGAAGATAAAATCAGACGTAAAAAAGCACAATTCTATAGTGACTTGATGTTAGATAACAGGTTTGCTTCATTAGAAAATAACAAGTGGGATTTACGTAACCGTCGTAAGTTTGAAGAGGTTCATATCGATACTTCTGAAATCGAACTTGAGGATGATGAATTAGATGAGCCAATTGAAGTTGCTGGTCTAGACTTACCAAAGGGCGATGACGCATTCGATAATTAATTAAGAAAAGGCTAAAATAGCCTTTTTTTTATCATGCTACTTTAAAAATTTTCAGAAATAGTTTAATATGAAAACGCTAAATAAGGAGGAATATCTCATGGTATTAGTTTCAGCAAAAGAAATGATTGAAAAGGCTCATGAAGGTCATTATGCAATTGGTGCTTTCAACATCAATAACATGGAATGGACAAAGGCTATCTTAGCCGCTTGCCAACAGGCTAACTCTCCTGTTATTCTTCAGGTTTCTGAAGGTGCAGCGAAGTATATGTGTGGCTTCAAGCAGTGTGCAGATATGGTTAAGAACATTCATGATCATATGGGTATCACAGTTCCAGTTGCTTTACACTTGGATCACGGAACATTCGAAGGTGCTAAGGCTTGCATCGAAGCAGGTTTCACATCTGTAATGTTCGACGGTTCTCACTACGATTTCGCAGAGAACTTAGAGAAGTCAAAGGAAATCATCAAGTTAGCTCATTCAAAGGGTGTATCTGTAGAATGTGAAGTTGGTGGTATCGGTGGTACAGAGGACGGCGTTACATCTAACGGTGAATTAGCTGATCCAAAGGAATGCGCAGAAATCGCTGCTTTAGGTGTAGATTTCTTAGCTGCAGGTATCGGTAACATCCACGGTGTTTATCCAGCAGACTGGGCAGGATTAAATTTCGAAAGATTAGCAGAAATTGATGCTGCTGTAAATGGTAAGCCATTAGTATTACACGGTGGTTCTGGTATCCCATTTGACCAAGTACATAAGGCTATCACAATGGGTGTATCTAAGATCAACGTAAATACAGACTTACAGATTGTATTTGCTAAGGCAACTCGTGAATACATCGAAGCTGGTAAGGACCAACAGGGTAAGGGCTTTGACCCACGTAAGTTACTCAAACCAGGTGCTGACGCAATCGTTGCTAAGGTAATCGAAATGGTTAACCAGTTCGGTTCTGCTGACAAAGCTTAATTCGAATTGAGTATGATAGAGGCTCACATGAGCCTCTTTTTTATAACTCGTTGTATGTTGTATAATGATGTAGCAAACTTTTGCATAAATCTAGAATGGATGCGAAAATTCATGTAAAATGCTGTATATGATAAAAGCGGTATTATTTGACATGGATGGTATTCTTTACGATAGCGAATACTATTATATGCAAGGGACAGTTGCGCAGATGCGTGCGTATGGATACGAAGGCCCTGTAGAGAATATCTATCAAATCATCGGCACAACGATGCAGAAAACATATGAGATGTTATATGACATGCTAGATGGCAAAGTTCCTCTTGAAGTGATTCGTGAAAATAACGAAAGGTACTTTAATGTGGAACATCCAATCCATTTTAAAGAGATTATGTTTCCAGGAATTCCGCAGGCATTACAACAGATGAAAGAGATGGGTTTAAAGTTGGCGGTATGTTCGGCTTCTTCATATGACTTGATTGTGACAAGTCTAGAAGAAATGGGAATCCTGAGATACTTTGACTTTATTGAAAGTGGAGAAAACTGCAAACGGTCAAAACCATATCCAGATATCTATTTATTAGCCCAAGAGGCACTACAAGTACGTAAAGAAGAGTGCTTGGTATATGAAGATAGTCAAGCAGGAATACAAGCAGGTATCTCAGCTGGAATAAGAACTGTTGCGAGAATTGATGATCGCTTCTACCAGGATCAATCAAAAGCAAATATACTTGTAAAGGATATACACGAGCTGACAGAGCTAATCAGAAAGGAAAATAAATATGCAGGAAGTAATTAAAATTGAAGGTGGACATACGCTAGAGGGAGAAGTCACAATCTCTAGTGCGAAGAATGCGACAGTAGCACTGATTCCTGCTACCGTACTGGCCCATGGACCAGTCACAATTGTTGGGGTGCCGCAGATTGCGGACGTTGAATCCCTAACAAAGATTCTAAATTTATTAGGTGTTCAAGTAGAAGCACGCTCTTCTGATCATTTGATTATCGATCCTACAAATATCCAAAATATTGACTTAGTAGATGACGCAGTCACAAAGCTTCGTGCATCATACTATTTCATGGGTGCTTTATTAGGTAGATTTGGTCGTGTATGCATGAAGATGCCTGGTGGATGTTACTTAGGTCCAAGACCAATCGACTTACACTTAAAGGGTTTTGAAGCTTTGGGTGCTAAAGTTACGTATGATAAGGCTTGTTATACAATTGAAGCTAAGGAATTAAAGGGTGCGAAAATCTTCTTAGATATCGCAAGTGTTGGCGCAACCATCAATATTATGATGGCTGCTGTATACGCAAAAGGTCGTACAACGATTGAAAATGCAGCGAAGGAACCAGAAATTATCGACGTTGCGACTTTATTAAATAAGATGGGTGCACATATTCGTGGTGCAGGTACAAATGTCATTACAATTGATGGTGTTGATCAATTGATGGGTTGTTTCCATGAAATTATCCCAGACCGTATTGAAGCGGGCACATTCTTAGTTATCGCGGCTGCTTGTGCTAAGAAGATGGTTATCAAGAATATCATCCCTCAACACTTAGATGCCTTAACTTCTAAGTTACAGGAAATGGGTGTTGATATGGATATTGATGTAGACCGTATTACGATCCGTCATACAGATAAACTGGTTGCGACGGATGTGACCACAAGACCATATCCTGGTTTTGCGACTGACTTACAACAACCACTTACAACACTGATGACACAAGCATATGGTGAATCTAAGGTTGTAGAGACAATCTACGTAGAGCGCTTTAAGCACTGCGGAGAATTACAACGTATGGGTGCAGATATTGAAGTATCAACAGGTTCTGCTAGTATCAAGGGCCCAAGTTCCTTATTTGGAACCAAGGTTGTTGCGACAGATTTACGTTGTGGTGCAGCAATGTTAGTAGCGGGTCTACTAGCAGAAGGTGTTACAGAAATCCACGATGTATATCACATCGATCGTGGTTACGCTGAAATCGACCAGAAGTTAAAAAATCTAGGTGCGGTAATTTGGCGTGAAACTGTTGAATAAAAAGATTGCACGAAAAAAATTGTTATGGTAGTATAAATAGGCAATTTAGCACTTTCTTTAAGCCAATCGGAGGCTTAAGGCAGAAGGGAGATAAAAAATGAAAAAAGATATTCATCCAACTTATCACAAGGCGAAGGTAGTATGCACAAGCTGTGGTGCAGAATTCGAAACAGGTTCTGTATTATCTGAAATTAAAGTAGATACATGCTCAAACTGCCATCCATTCTATACTGGACGTCAGAGATTCGCACAGGCTCAAGGACGTATCGAGAAGTTCAATAAGAAGTACGGTATGAAATAAAGCCGGTCCGGTATAATTCCGGACCTTTTTCTTTGAATACAAAGAACATAAACTATGTTAAAGTTGTTATGGAAAATATGTGGAGAATACTATGGACGCAGTCAGAACAAAATTAAGTGAAATAGAAAAACAATATAAAGAAATCGTAGAGAAGCTGATGGATGAAAAGGTAATGTCAGATCCTAAGCTCCTTACAAAATTATCCAAAGAACAGGCAAGACTTACACAGCCTGTTGAAGCGTACCACCAACTTTTAGAGTTAGACTCTCGTATTGCACAAGCAGATGAGATGTTAAAGGAGAATGATCCTGAACTCAAAGAGATGGCACGTATGGAAAAGGATGAGTGTGAACCAGAACGTGAAGCTTTATTAGAAAGAATTCAGCACTTACTTGTGCCACGTGATCCGGATGATGACCATGATGTTATCATGGAAATCCGTGGTGGCGCCGGTGGAGATGAAGGTAATATCTTCGCTGGTGACTTATATCGTATGTATAGCAAGTATGCAGAAAGCAAGGGCTGGAAGGTACAGGTTCTGGAAGCTTCTGTCAGTGAAGCAGGTGGATATACGCAGATTATCTTCTCTGTTAAGGGAACAGATGTCTATAAGGAATTGAAGTTTGAATCTGGTGTACACCGTGTACAGCGTGTACCAAAGACAGAAACACAGGGACGTATTCATACTTCTACCGCAACTGTACTATGTCAACCTGAAGCGGAAGATACAGATATCGAAATCGATCCAAAGGACTTAACAATCGAAACACACCGTGCTTCTGGTGCCGGTGGTCAGCATATCAACAAGACAGATTCTGCAGTACGTATTGTACACGTTCCAACAGGTATTACAGTAAACTGTCAAGATGGACGTTCACAGATTGAAAACCGTGAGACGGCGATGCGCTTAATCCGTGCACGTGTATACGAAGAACTCAAGCGTATTCAGGAAGAAGAGGCTGGTAAGATTCGCCGTGCTAAGATTGGTACTGGTGATCGTTCTGAAAAGATTAGAACATATAACTACCCACAAAACCGTGTAACGGACCACCGTATTGGTTTAACAATTACACAGTTGGACCGTATCATGGAAGGTAAACTTGATGGAGTCATTGAGGGCTTACTAGCAGAAGAAGAAAAGAGAAAACTCGAGGAGACAGCAGTGTGAGTACATTTGCGAAAACAATTAAGCAATACGAAAAAGAGTGTCTAAAAAATGATATTCCTGCGGAAACTGTCATGGCATATCTTTTAGAAATCTCTCAACGTGAACGCTATGATTTGTTTATGCATATCGATGATGAGATGCCAGAAGCACTCGCAAGTGAATTCCATGCAGGCATGGAAAGAATATTAAAACAGGAACCAATGGCACATGTATTGGGCTACTCATGGTTCTATGGGTATAAGATGATTGTCAATGAAGATGTATTAATTCCACGCTCTGAAACAGAGGAACTTTGCGCATTCATTTTATCTCGCATTGATGAAATCTTCCCGACACAGGAAACTGTAGAATGTGCAGACGTTGGAACCGGTTCTGGTGCCATTGCGATTACAGTCGCAAAAGAAGAGAGCCGTGTGAAGATGCACGCAACAGATATTAGTGAAGAAGCTTTAGTCACTGCACGGAAGAACGCAGAAAATAACGAAGTCGATATCGACTTTACTGCAGGGGATATGTTACAACCATTAATTGACGCAAATCGTCATTTGGATGTACTTATTTCCAATCCTCCATACATACCACAGGATGAACAGATGGAAACTTCTGTTGTGGACTTTGAACCTCACGTAGCCTTATTTGGTGGTGAGGATGGACTAAAGTTCTATCGCATGATTTTTCAGGATTGTAAGAAAGTTCTCAACGAGAAAGCATTTATGGCTTTTGAAATGGGATGGGATCAGCGCGAGCGTATGAGCAAACTAGTAGAAGAGATGTTACCAGAAGCTCGTTATGAAATCCTCAAAGATATGAACGGCAAAGACCGTATGTTGTTCGTATATTTTAATTGTTAAAAATGGAGGAATCCTCCATTTTTATCTTTTCAGATAAATTTAACATCCAAAATTGAATGAGCATAGTAAAATAGATACGCGAGGAGTTTAAAATATGACAAAGAATATTCTTGAGTGGCTAGAAGCCTCTTGCCAAAAACATCCAGGTAAGATTGCGGTCGCAGATGAAACCGCAGAAATGACATATGAAGAGTTAGTGAAAAATGCCAAGATTATTGGTACAAAGCTTGCAACATATATTCAGCCTCGTCAAGCAGTTGCGATGTATATGGAAAAGAGTAACACAACACTTGCGGCGATGTATGGTGCTGTCTATGCGGGTGGATTCTATTCACTAATTGATACAAGACAGCCAATTGGCCGTGTTGAAAAGATATTAGAAGTATTAAGTCCAAATGTTATTTTGAGTAATGAACGTTTCTATGAAGAAGCACGTGAAAAATTAGGACCTAACGCTAATATCATAAAAGTTGAAGATATTATCCGTAAAGGAGTTATTGATGAAAACATGCTTGCATGTATTCGTAAACAGGCAGCTAGCACAGATCCTCTTTACGTAAACTTTACGAGCGGTTCTACTGGTGTACCAAAGGGTGTTGTTGTTGGACATGGATCTGTCATTGATTTTATTCCGGAATTTGTAAAGGTATCTGGAATTTGTGCAGATGATCGTATTGCCAACCAAGCACCATTTGATTTTGATGTGTCAGTGAAAGATATTTATAGCAGTATCTACGTAGGTGCTAGAGTAGAACTCATTCCACGTGAATTCTTCAGTAATCCAACGCATTTGATGGATTTCTTGTGTGATCATCAGGTGACAGTACTAACATGGGCTGTTAGTGCAATGTGCTTTGTGTCTATTATGAATGGATTTGGTTACCGTAATCCTGAGACGATTCGTTTAGTGATGTTCAGTGGTGAGGTTATGCCAATTAAGCATTTAAATATCTGGATGAAGAACTGTCCAAAGGCAGATTTTATCAATCTATATGGACCTACTGAGATTACATGTAACTGCACATACTATCGTTTAGAGAATCGTGAATATAACGCTGATGAAATCATTCCGATTGGTTCAGCCTTTGATAATGAGAAGGTATTCTTACTATCTGATGAAAATAAATTGGTGGATACCCCAAATGAAAGTGGAGAAATCTGTGTAGCGGGAGCATGTCTAGCGTTAGGTTATTATCATGATGCGGATAAGACAGCAGCTGTATTCGTACAGAATCCATTAAATACTGTATACTATGAGCGCATGTATCGTACGGGTGATCTTGCAAAATATAACGAGCAAGGAGAACTGGTTTATATTGGACGTAAAGACTTCCAAATCAAGCATTTAGGACACCGCATTGAGTTAGGTGAAATTGAAAGCCTAGTGCAAGGACGGAGTGGGGTTGTGCGTGCATGTGCAATCTATGACCATAATAAGAAACGTATCTACTTATTCTGGTTAGGTCAGCGTGATCAAAAGGAATTACATAATGAACTAAAAGTTGTAATGCCAAGCTACATGGTACCTAACAAGTTAGTACACTTGGATGAAATGCCAATGACAAAGAACGGTAAGATTGACCGTACAGTGTTAAAGAAGATGGAAGGAATCGAATAATGCAAGAAAAAGAACTAAAGTATATCGCTGAACATTATCAAACACCTTGTTTTATCTTTGATTTAGAAGCGGTAAAAGAACGTGTTAAAAAGATGAGGGAAATTGTAGGTGGTGCATATCGTCTATGTTATTCCATCAAGGCAAATCCATTCTTAATTCCGACGATGGCAGAGATTACGGATAAGTTAGAAGTATGTAGTCCAGGTGAGTTATCTATCTGTAAAGCTCTGCATGTAGAACCAACAAAGATTCTATACTCAGGCGTTAATAAGACAGAAGTGGATGTCACAGATGCGATGGAATATGGAGTGATTTACTACACAGCAGAATCTTTGTTGCACATGGATATCGTAAATGAAGTTGCCGGAAAGTACCAAAAGAAGGTTGAGATTCTACCTCGTTTAAATGCAGGTAGCCAATTCGGTATGTCCAAGGAAGACTTATTCTCTATCTATGCCAATGAAGAAAAGTATCCAAATGTTATTGTAAAAGGTATTCACTACTTTGCGGGTACACAACGCAAGAAGAATGATAAACAAATCAAAGAGTTGGATATGTTGCTGGAATTAATCAAAGAGATTCAAACAACATTTAATCGTAAAGTAGAACAGATTGAATATGGACCAGGACTCTCTGTTCCGTTATTTGAAGGAGATGATTTTAGTGATACACTAAAACCTCTTGAGAATATCCATGCAAAGTTGAAAGAATTATCTGAGGTTGTTGATTTAACAATTGAAATGGGTAGATTCTATTCCACATTCTGTGGAACATACCTGACTCGTGCGATGGATTGTAAGTCTAACGAAGGTGTGAATTACTGTATCGTAGATGGAGGTATGAATCATCTTAACTACTATGGTCAGATGATGGGTATGAAAGTACCACACATTCAACACTTGCATGCATGTGATGATAGAACAGAAATGAATTGGTGTTTATGTGGTAGTCTTTGTACAACTGCAGACGTGCTCGTCAGAGATGTAAGTCTACAAGGCTTGCATGAGGGTGATTATTTAGCCTTTAATAACTGCGGTGCATACTCCGTTACAGAAGGGATTCACTTATTCTTAAGTCGTACGATGCCATTAATTCTATTACGTACAGCAGAGAATGAATACATTGTCGCAAGAGAAATGCAAGAATCTTATCCAATCAATACAATTCAAAATTACGAATGATTGTGTGATTGCAAAGGAGGTAGTATGTCACAAGTAACGAAACGTGCTTTAGAACAATCACTCAAGAATTTGTTGTTGAAGAAGCCATTATCAAAAATTACAATCAGTGATTTAACGGAAGATTGTGGTATGAATCGTATGACATTCTACTATCACTTCAAAGATATCTATGATTTGGTTGAATGGGCTTGTCTAACAGACGCAAAGCGTGCGTTAGATGAGAAGAAGACCTATGATACTTGGCAACAGGGTTTCTTACAGATATTAGAAGCTGTTCAGGCCAATAAACCATTTATTATGAACGTCTATCACTGTGTTCATCGTGAACAGGTAGAATTGTATTTACGACCACTTGTGGAAGATTTAATTCTAAACGTAGTAAATGAAGAAGCGGAAGGCTTAAATGTACGGGATGAAGATAAAACCTTCATCGTTCAGGCTTACTCCTATATCTTTATCGGTATTATGTTGGATTGGATTAAAGAGGATATGAAAGAATATCCGCAAGAAATTGTAGAGCGCTTGAATAAGTTGATTAAAGGCTCTATTCGTGCCTCACTAACTAGATTTCAGTATTAAAATTTTTATCAAAGTATGAAGTTTTATCACAATACGAAAAGTGATAAAACTTTTATCTTTTTAGGTACTGTGATAAATGAAAAAGAATATAGAGTTGATATGATGCATATGGATGAAGGAGGATTTCATATGTATTATTCAGCAGGAACTTATGAGTCATTTGCTAGACCATTAAAGCCAAAGGATGTCGATAAGAAATCAGCATATATTATTGGTACAGGACTAGCAGGTTTAACAACAGCGTTTTATCTTGTCCGCGATGGACAAATGAGTGGAGAACATATTCACTTACTAGAAAAGGCTACACTTGCGGGTGGAAGCTGTGATGGACGTAAGGATGTCACAAAAGGTTTCTTCATGCGTGGTGGTCGTGAAATGGATAACCACTTTGAAGTGATGTGGGATACCTTCCGTGATGTGCCTTCTATTGAGACACCGGATGTATCTGTCTTGGATGAGTATTATTGGTTAAATAAACGTGATCCAAACTATTCACTATGTAGAGCAACTGTAAATCGTGGTGAGGATGCACATACAGATAAGCAGTTTAAACTTGATAAGAAGTCCGCAATGGCATTATCTAAATTATTCTTAACACCAGAAAAGGACCTCGAGGGAAAGAAGATTTCAGACGTATTACCATCTTCCTTCTGGGATACAAATTTCTGGTTGTACTGGCAAACGATGTTCGCTTTCCAAAAGTGGTCCAGTGCACTAGAGATGAAACGTTATCTGTGCCGCTTTGTACATCATATTGACGGATTGCCTGATTTTAGCGCTTTACGTTTTACAAAGTATAACCAATACGAAAGTATGATTTTACCACTTGTGAAGTATTTGGAGAATCATGGGGTTCATATTGAATACGGAATGGATGTAAAGAACGTTGTGATTGAAACACGTGGTAATAAGAAGATTGCTAGACAAATCGTATATAAGAAAGATGGAATTGAACAGTCCATTGACCTTATTGAAGATGACCTTGTCTTTATTACCAATGGATGTTGTACAGATACTTCCTGTTATGGAGACCAGACACACGTTCCGGATTTATCAAATGTAAAGAATGGTTATGGAGAATCATGGGATATGTGGAAGGCAATCGCAGCGCAAGCAATGCACGGCGAATATGGTAACCCAGAAGCTTTCTGTACAGATGTAAATGCGACAAACTGGATGAGTGCGACAGTAGCTACTTCAAATGAAGAAATCATCCGCTATATCACAAATATCTGCAAGCGTGATCCACGCACTGGTAAGGTTACGACAGGTGGTATCGTTACCGTAAAAGATAGTACTGATAACTGGTATCTATCATGGACCGTCAACCGTCAACCACAGTTTAAGTCACAAGATAAAGGCCTCGTGTTAATTTGGTTATACGCATTAAATACGAATAAAGAAGGTAACTACATTAAGAAGCCAATGCGTGATTGTACAGGTATCGAGGTATGTGAAGAGTGGTTATATCATATTGGCGTACCAACTGATAAGATTGCCTCGCTTGCGCAAGACGCATGTAATACAACGACATGTTTCATGCCATATATCAATGCGTTCTTCCAACCACGTAAAGAATCCGATCGTCCAAAGGTTGTACCAGATGGAGCAGTAAACTTTGCTTTTATCGGTCAGTTTGCAGAGACACCAAGAGATACGATTTTTACAACAGAATATTCCATGCGTACAGGTATGGAGTCTGTTTATACCCTATTAGATATAGATCGTGGTGTGCCTGAGGTTTGGGGTAGTAAGTATGATGTACGTGAATTATTGCGTGCATGTTACTACGCGATTGATAAGAAGCCAATTACAGAAGTAAAAGATTTATCCTTTATCGAAAAATTTGTACTCAACCAAGTGTTGAATCGAGTAAAGGGAACAGATATTGAAATTCTGTTAAAGAATAGTGGACTGATTAAATAGAAACTATGGCTAAGAAAAGGAAAGCAATACGCTTTCCTTTTTTAGGTATATAATATGGGTAGAGATAGTATTTACCCGATTCAACAATAATTAAAAACTGATATTCATCATTCATCTAGTACTTGTCTAATTTCAAATATATAGGGGAGTTTTATGAGTAAACAGAAGTTATTATTTCTATGTGTTTATTTAACAGCTTTAACTTTAATGGGTATCACACTACAGTTTTTTATTAAGATTTACTTGGCGGGGATTTATATGAATGCTACCTGGGTATCGGCACCACTTACAATTTTCATTTTGATTACAATTGTGTTGTTTGTTAGGGCTTATTGGATTTATCGAAAAATACCAAAAGATCAGGAATGATAGAAAGGTTCTCTTACAAAAAAGAGAACCTTTTAAATAGATTTATTTATGTATTTGAAATACTTTGTACAATCGCAATTGCGATGTTTGCGTCATGCGAGATACTTACCTCAAGTTCAGGATGGTCTTTGATGTAAGGCTTTCCGCTAGCATCATTTAGGATACTGTACTGTAAGTAATTTTTATCCTGTGTTGCCTTGAAGATAGCTTCTTTCGCCGCAAAACGTCCCGCAAAGTATTGTTTTTTCTGTGTGGTAGTATGCTTTGAGGAGAATTCTGCCATTTCAGATTGTGTTAAAACATGTGAAATAATGGGTTTTTCTAAGTCGATTCGAAGCATATCTACGATGTCTACGCCTAACATGGTATTATTATTACATAGTTGCGTGCATTTGGCGAATGCTTGCACACTCAGTCAATCGACTGTAAAATATTGCAGAGGTTAGTATGAAAGAAAAGAAGAATAGAAAGAAATTATCTAGAGTGGGAAGAATCGTACTTGATATCATCATGGTTGTGTGTTTAGGTGTTGCGATTTTTTCTGGCTACCAGTTATATAAAGGTCTAGCAAGTTATAACCAAGCAGGAAATGCGTATGATAACTTACGTAAAGATGCCGTTACAACAAAGAAAGACACAGATAAAGATGATACAACTTCTACATTAGATTTCCAGAAGTTATTATCTCAAAACCCGGATTGTGCAGGTTGGATTACACTTCCAAACTCTAATGTGGACTATCCGGTTGTGTTTGGTGCTAGTACAGATGAAAATAAATATGGAAACAGTTACTACTTAGACCACTTATTTGATGGTACATACAATCTAAGCGGAACTGTATTTATTGACTATAACAATGGAAGAGACTTTACTCATAAGAATACAGTTATTTATGGTCACCATATGTTAAATGATTCAATGTTTGCGGATATTGAGAAGTATAAAGATCAATCTTACTATGATAGTCATAAGGAAATGATTTTCCAAACACCAAATGGTACATATAAGATTTATCCTGTTGCAGGATATTCTACAACGGGTACTGGTGGCTATGTACAGTACGACTTTGGCAGTGACAGTGAATTTTTGAGTTATGTTGATCGCTTTGTTTCTGCATCAACATTTAAGAGTGATGTAACAATCACAGCAGAAGATCAAATTGTAATGTTATCAACATGTTCCTATGATGTTGAAGATGGAAGATATGTATTAGTTGGAAAGCTGGTAAAAGCTTCATAAACAAGGTAATGATTTATGACTGAACAAAATCCAAACAGAGTAATTCGAAAGAAAAAGCGTAAGAAGAGATATATCAGCGCTAGATTTTTATGGCTGATTCTTTTCCTTGCGAGTATCGTATTTGCGATTACATTCTGGCGTATGCCGATGTTTCCAACAAAGTGGAAATTTATCGCTGTACTCGCCCTTGCGGTAATTGACTGGTTAACGTTCTTGTTAACATCTAAGGTAAGACCTAGTAATATTTTTGCGCAGGTAGTGAATACAGTGCTTGCGGTAGCGCTGATTATCGTCAATATTGCACTACCGTACTATACGGATCGTCTTAGTAAAATTTTCTCCTCTGTTTTGGGTAATGAAGTTAGAATTGGCATCTATGTTATGACAGATGCGTATAAAGCAAAACATAAAGATACATTCGCTAACTCTGAATTCAAAGAAAGTATGAAGTTGGCGGAATATCAGAATGCGACATTTATTACAGCAATTGGTGTAGATGGAAATAACCAGAATTACACACTAGAACAGTTAAGTGTGGATTTAAAGAATGATAACCTAAAGACAGTGAATAGTAGCTCTGTTCAGTCAGCTGTAAAGAACCTATATACCAATCAAGGTGATGTACTATTATTGAGTGATTCTTATTTATCAACTGTTTTAGAGACAGATGAATTTAAGAACTTTAAGACAGACACAAAGCTGATTGGCAGTTATTTCCGCAAGGTGGAAACGACACAAGTAACAGAAGACAAGACCAATCTTGCGAATACGCCATTTACAATCTTTATTGCGGGTAATGACCAACCGGGCGATTTAAGTTTAGAGGGTAGAACGGACGTTGATATTGCGGTAACAGTAAATCCGAATACACATCAGATTTTGATTTCCAACTTACCACGTGATGCCTATATTCAAAACCCGGCATATCAAAACTCGAAGGATAAGTTAACGCATCTAGGATTAAGTGGTATTCAAAATACATTAAAGGGTGCTAGTAACTTACTTGGTACAGATGTGAAATACTACATGTTGGTAAACTTCACAACATTTGAAGATATTATCAATTCAATCAATGGTGTTGATATTGATAATCCATTTGAATTTACTGCGACATTTACAGGACGCACATATCCACAGGGTACATTACATCTTGATGGAGAACTAGCATTAGAGTATGTACGTGAACGTTATGGACTGCCGAATGGTGACTTTGATCGTAACCTTCACCAACAAATCGTACTGTCTGCGATTATTCATAAGCTATTAAGTCCTGAGTTGATTAGTTCGATTAATAATGTTCTAGAAGCCTTACAGGGTAAGTTCTTAACAAATGTTTCTACAGATTCTATTTATGCATTATGTAAGAAACAGTTGGATCAGAATATCCAATGGAATATTGTGAAGTATCATCTTGATGGTGATACGGGTAGCGATTACTGTGCATCTGCACCGGATCAATTATTATCAGTTGTTTACTTGTATCAAAATCAGGTTGATTTTATTAAGTCTGAGATTGATAAGATTTTGAATGATGAAATTATTTCCCAGGAAACACTACCTGAGGGAACTTACGATAATTCTACAAACTAGGAGGGTTTATGTACCGTATTAACGAGATGTATGATTTAGAACACACAGCTGCGAAAGAGTATTTATCACAGTTTACATATCCATGGGAAGCTCTTTCTGGAATTAAGGACCTCATTCTAAAATTAGGTGAAGGATTAGACAAGGAAGAATATACTGAAGTATCTGAACATGTTTGGATTCATAAGACAGCCACAGTATTTCCATCGGCCTATATTGGTGCACCATGCATTATTGGACCACGTACAGAAGTACGTCATTGTGCATTCATCAGATCCGCGGCGTTAGTTGGCGCAGATTGTGTCGTAGGAAATAGTTGTGAGTTAAAGAATGTAATTCTATTTGACCATGTTCAAACACCGCACTATAACTATGTCGGTGATTCTATCTTAGGATATTATTCTCATATGGGAGCAGGCTCTGTTACATCAAATGTGAAGAGTGACAAGAAACCTGTCACGATTCGTGAAGATAATCATCGAATTGATACAGGTCTTAAGAAGTTTGGCGCAATGCTTGGAGATCATGTTGAGGTAGGATGTAATTCTGTGCTCAACCCTGGTACTGTGATTGGTAGAAACTCCCGTGTATATCCAACATCTTGTGTAAGAGGCTTGGTACACGAAAATTGTATCTGGAAGAATGATGGTACAGTCATTTCAATTCATGAATAAAGAAAATATAGTTGCGTAATCGCAACTATATTTTTGTTAGTAAGTATTCAATGTTTTTGCGCTTTGTCGCAAAGGATGTCACAAAGCGTACAGCAGTATGTGTTTTGTCAATTTTTACCCAAGGGGTAAAAGCGAATTCTTTGGAAAGTTCTTCTAGCTTTGTATTTTCGAAAATTGGGAATAGTTGGTTGGTTTCGGCAGGGAAGTAGAAAGTATATCCTCTTGATAGGAAACCTTCTACAAGTAGCTCTGCCATATCAATAGCGTGTTTTGAGATTGTTAGATAACGATTTTCTTTGAAGAGTTCCTCAAATTGAATGCCGAGCAGTCTACCTTTGGCTAGCATTCCTCCGTGTTGTTTGATGGAGTAGCGGAAATCTTTTTTGTATCGTTCATTGAGAATGACGATACATTCGCCAAATAAGGCACCAACTTTTGTGCCACCGATGTAGAATACATCGCATAGATTTGCGATATCTTCAAAGGTCACATCATTTTTCTTGGCCATAAGACCATAACCTAGTCTTGCGCCATCGATGAAGAGTGGGATGTTATGCTTTTGACAAATGTTGTATAAATCTGTAAGTTCTTGTTTGCTGTATAGGGTACCACTTTCAGTAGGAAAGGAAATGTATACAATACCTGGTTGTACAGTGTGTTCTGCACTAGCATCGTTGTAGTGGTTAATAAGCAGTGTATCAACTTGCTCGGCTGTGATTTTACCGTTGGATGTGGGTAGTATTAGACATTTATGTCCTACGGATTCAAGTGCACCTGTTTCATGTGCGTTAATATGTCCACTTTCTGCACAGATTGCGCCTTGGTGGTGTTTTAGAATGGATGTAATGACAGCGATATTGGTTTGTGTGCCGCTAACCATGAAGTGGACATCCGCATCTTCACGTTTGATTGTTTGTTTGATAAGGTTTGCGGCATTTTGGCAATGGATATCTTTGCCATAACCAATCGTCTGTTCGTCATTTGTATTTGTTAAGGCTGTTAAAATTTCAGGAATACAACCCTCAGTATAGTCACTATCGAATCGAATCATCTGATACCCTCCATATTTCGCGCTATAATTATAAGGCATAGAGATAAAAGTAGAAAAGAGGAAGTATATGCGTCGTTTTAAACCAGAAGAGATTCAAGAAATCATTGAGATACTAAAAAATGATGGCGTTATCAGTGTACCAACCGATACGGTGTATGGTGTTTGTTCGCAGGTTTCTAGTCATCAAGCAGAAGAAAATTTAAGAAATGTGAAGCATCGTCCTCTAACAAAGGCGTTTCCGGTGATGTGTGCAGATCTTGAACAGATTGAGGAGATTGCGGAAGTAGATGAAAGAGCTAAGAAAGTGATTGAAGGCTTTATGCCAGGTCCAATCACAGTTATCCTCAAGCGGAAAGATGGTGTGAATCTATCTCAAGAAAATCTAGATACGATTGCGATTCGTATGGCAACATCTACTACACTTGCCAAGATTATTAAGGATCTAGGAAGACCAATCTTTATGACAAGTGCGAATCAATCAGGAGAGCCAACTTGTACATCATTAGATGAGATTGAGAAGAATTGTCCAGATTTGGATGGAATGTTAGAAGGTGGTGTGTCCTTTGGTGAAGCAAGTACCATCGTGGATTGTACAAAAGAAGAGTTGGTTATTTTGCGACCAGGTCCAATCACCATGCAGGATATTACAGAAAAATTGATGAAATAACAGCGTGATATCCTTGCATGTATGGGTATCTTCTTATATCATTTAGAACAGGAAATATGGAGGAAAGAAGATAATGTTAGAAGTATTGAATCATCCCCTAATTACACATAAGTTGACACAAATGCGTCGTAAAGAGTGCGGAACAAAGGATTTTCGTGAGAATCTTGACGAGATTGCAGAATTAATGGCATATGAAGTATGCCGTGATTTACCAACAAATCCAATTGAAATTGAAACACCGGTTGCGAAGTGTACTGGTTATGAATTAAGTAAAGAAGTAGTCATTGTTCCAATCTTGCGTGCAGGTATTGGTTTATTAGATGGTATTAGACGTTTAGTTCCTACAGCTAAGGTAGGTTTCATCGGTATGTACCGTGATGAGACAACTTTAGAACCTGTAGAATATTTTGCGAAGTTCCCAAGCCATTTAGAAGACGCTATTGTAATGGTTGTTGACCCAATGTTGGCGACTGGTGGTAGTGCAAAGGATGCGATTGCGCAAATCAAGAAGCGTGGCGCAAAGAATATTAAGCTTGTATGCTTAGTAGCTGCACCAGAAGGTGTTAAGGTAATTCAAAAGAGCCATCCAGATGTAGACGTATATATCGCTGCATTAGATGATCATCTCAATGAGCATGGCTATATCGTACCTGGATTAGGAGACGCTGGCGACCGTATCTTCGGTACAAAGTAAGTCATGTCCAATCTGTATTTTATCTTGCGTTCTATTGTATATCTGTTGATGTTCATTGTGACGTGGTTTGCGATGGACGCAATCAATTACGAAAAGTTATTGCGCAAAAATAAGGTGAATCAAGCACAGGTGCTATACTTCATCCTAGTGATGGCAGTTGCATATCTAGCAGGTTCATTTATATTAAGTTTTTTCCATTTTGGATAAAGTAAATAGGCAATCACAATCATTTGTGGTTGCCTGTTTTAATAACATGTATGTAAGTTTGTATCGATTTAAAATTAAAACCTAAAATGCGGGGAGTTTTCTTTTTATTTTTGAATATAGAAGTAAAGGGGAAACAATTATATGAAAGATAAGGCACAAAAATATGATTTATGGCACCATTACATGTCCTACCGCAAGGATCTCTACCGTATTATACAACCACACAATATTGAAGCGGGTATGATATCTGAAGCAAACTGGGTGATACGTTCCCGTTATCAATCAGGGAAGGACATTGGTATCAGTGTAAAACCAGGTGATATTTGTTATATCGAATTTGGCCAATCATACCTGAATGAAATGGGTTATCAACATTTTGGTTTAGTCGTATCTGTATGTGCAAAGAAAGCTTTGGTCGTTCCGATGACTTCGAATGAAGCGACATATCAGAAAGCCTATGATTCTATCTATCATCCACAGGGGAAGTATCATCTTATGAAGATCGGTTTAGTAAATGGTTTGAATAAACCATCAGTTTTATTTTTAAATGATATACGCTTTATAAATACTGCAAGAGTGATTGATATTAAAGCGCATATTCCTGTTACAGCACCTATGTTTAAAGAAGTACAGAAAAGAATGTTGAGAGTGATGTTCAGCACAGAGTGATGGGATATGTTATTATACTGGCATGGAAAAACTACAAGGAAAGTGGTTAGTTGCGGTGTCATCTGGACCAGATTCGATGGCACTATTACAAATGTGTATTGATGCTGGCATTGATTGTGCAGTTGCACATGTTAACTATCATCATCGTCCAGAAGCGGATGAAGAAGAAAATTATATCCGCAGTTTTTGTGCGAAAAGAGGAATTCCAATTTTTGTACACAATGATCCATTTACATATACTGGAAACTTTGAAGCTGCGGCACGTGAGCTACGTTATCGCTTTTTTGTGGAGATTGTAAGACGTGAAGGGTATCAAGGTGTATTGATTGGTCATCATCAAGATGATTTGTTAGAAACATATATCATGCAAGAAAGTAAAAATATTGTGCCAGAGTATTATGGCTTACGTGAAGAGATGTTAATGCATGGTGTATTGTTTAAGCGGCCTTTACTGCATATGACAAAGGAAGAACTAGTAACCTACTGTAAGGAACATCAATTGCGCTATTATATCGATGTAACAAATTTGAGTGATGAGTATACACGTAATCAGATTCGTCATGAGATTGTTGAACCGATGACTACTTTTGAAAGAACGGTGTATCTACGTGAGATTAAACAACGTAATGCAGTCATGCAGGAAAGAAGATGCCGTGTTAAAACGTATATACGTGAGGAGAAGATTTCACTTGAGACGTACCGCGTATTATCACAAGATGATAGACTGACAATGTTGAGAATGTTTGTGGAAAAGGTTCCACATTATTCGCTAAAGCATTTACAGGGTATGGATTATACAATCATGCATGCAAGTGACTTTATAATTCCGTTAGATGGTTTTTCACTTGTGAGTGATGGAACGTATCTTTTGAAGTATATTCCAGAAGAACCATACAACTATGTATTTTATTCATTAGAAGAATTGCAAAATATTCGTAAGGAACATTTCTATACAGAAGAAGGTAGTCCTGGTGTATTTGCGTTAACGTTACAAGAATCAGATTTTCCAATTCGGATTCGTTCGTTTCAAGCAGGAGATAAAATGCAGATGCGCTTTGGTCGTAAGGAAGTTCATCGCTTCTTCATTGACCGTCATATCCCTCAATATCAACGACAAACTTGGCCAGTTGTAGAAAATGCATTAGGAGAAATCATTCTAGTGCCTGGACTAGGCTGTAATGTGCAGCATTACTCTACAATGCCTAATTTGAATGTGATACAATACTAATATTACAAAGGAGCTATTTGTCATGTGGGCAGAAAAAGATATAAAGAAAGTGTTGGTTAATGAAGAACAAATTAGTGCGCGTTCGAAAGAGTTGGGTGCGAAGATTACAGAAGATTATGCGGGTAAACAACCACTACTCGTTGCGTTATTGCGTGGATCCGTTCCTTTTTTATCTGAGTTAATCAAGTACATCGATTTAGACATTCAATATGATTTTATGGATGTTAGCAGTTATGAAGGTACAGAATCAATTGGCGACATCAGAATCTTGAAGGATTTAGATACATCTGTCAAAGGACTAGATATCTTACTTGTAGAGGATATCGTTGATACAGGAAGAACAATTCAGACTGTATGTGAAACACTAATGCACAAGGGTGCTAATAGTGTTAAGATTATTACTCTATTAGATAAACCTAGCCGTCGTGTTGTAGATATCAAAGCAGACTATGTTGGTTTTGAAATTGCAAATGAATTCGTTATCGGATTTGGTATGGATTTCAACCAGAGATATCGTTGCCTTCCATACATTGGAGTATTGAAGGACGAATGTTATCAATGTAATGAGGAGTAAATAAATGCAGAGAAATAGACTAGCGAACTTTCTTCCATATCTCGTAGTCATTCTTGCGATTGTAAGCTTATTAGGCTTGAACATGGGCGCTTCTTCAGAGCGTATCAGTTATTACGAATTGCAGAATGTAATTGAAAAAGAGAATGTGGAAGAAGTATCTGTCTCAATCGGAACTAATGTGACTGTCGTAAAGGGTGTTTATGAAAAAGATAAACAAAAAGTAACATTCACTGCGACAATTCCATCTACTTCTGATGAAATTGGACAGGTAATTAAAAATCTTGGAAAAGATTCCACAAAGTTGACGATTGTTGATGCGGACGCATCCAATATCTTCTTAGAGACAGTGGCATCCATTATTCCATTTATCTTATTTGCAGTATTTGCGGTTTGGATGTTAAACCGTATGAATGGTGCAAACGGTGCCAATGCGAAGGCATTCGAATTCTCAAAATCTAGAGCGAAGTTAGAAGGTAAGATTCGTGTTCGCTTTAATGATGTAGCAGGTTGTGATGAAGAAAAGCAAGAAATGGCAGAAATCATCGACTACCTCAAATATCCTAAGAAGTTTGAGAAGATGGGTGCGCGTATTCCTAAGGGTATCTTATTAAGTGGTCATCCAGGTACAGGTAAGACATTGCTTGCCAAGGCAGTTGCTGGTGAAGCAAACGTACCATTCTACAGTATTTCTGGTTCTGACTTTGTTGAAATGTTTGTCGGTGTTGGTGCAAGCCGTGTTCGTGATATGTTTAAGAAGGCACAGCAGACAGCTCCATGTATTATCTTCATCGATGAAATTGATGCGGTAGGTCGTCAGCGTGGTGCTGGCTTTGGTGGTGGACACGATGAACGTGAACAGACACTGAACCAATTACTTGTTGAGATGGATGGTATGGAAGAAAATACTGGTGTTGTTGTCATTGCGGCAACAAATAGACCTGACGTATTAGACCCTGCATTATTACGTGCAGGACGTTTCGACCGTCAAATTACAGTAGCTCTTCCAGACCGTAAGGGTAGAGAAGCTATCCTACATGTACATGCTCGTAACAAGAAGTTTGTAAAGGACTTAGATTTAGGTGCTTTAGCAAAGCGTACTCCAGGATTCTCTGGTGCTGATCTTGAAAACGTATTAAATGAAGCTGCGATTTTAGCAGTACGTGAAAATAAAGATGAAATCGGCATGAAGCAGATTGATGAAGCGATTGACCGTGTCATGATGGGACCTGCAAAGGTTAGCCGTACATATGATGATAAGACAAAGAAGTTAGTTGCTTACCATGAAAGTGGACACGCAATTATCGGTTTATTCTTAGAGAATGCACAGGTTGTACAGAAAGTTACAATTATTCCTCGTGGTCAAGCAGGTGGATATAACCTAATGACACCGAAGGAAGAAAAGATGATGCACACAAAGAATGACTTACTCGATACAATCACTTCCTACATGGGTGGTCGTACAGCAGAAGAATTATTCTTTGATGACATTACAACTGGAGCAAGTAACGATATTCAAAATGCGACAAATATCGCTAAGGATATGGTTACACTCTACGGTATGAGTGATCTTGGACCTATTAAGTACAATGCAGGAAATGAGAATGTATTCTTAGGTAGAGACTATAATCAACCAAACAATGTTTCTGGTGAAGTTGCGTATGAAATTGATCAGGAAGTACGTAAGATTATTAATACATGCCATACAAAGGCAAGACAGATTATCGAAGCACATAAGACAGAACTTGAAGTAATCGCACATGCATTAATGGAATATGAAACATTAACTGCTGAGCAGATTCAAAGAGTTGTAAAGGGTGAAGATATTTCTGCAGACTTCAAGTATGAAGAAAAAGAATCATCAGAACCTGTTACAGAAGAAACAGTCAGTGAATAAAGAAAAGGGTCACATAGATATCTATGTGGCCTTTCAATATTTTAGAAACTCGTACGACAAGATAATACTTGTCCAATAATTTTAACTGGCAATTCTTTGATTTCCTGTGGAGTAAAATAACGACTCTCTACATCTGGATTCGCAGCTTCTAGAATCATCATTCCTTTTTTATAGATAACACGTTTGACGGTAACTTCTTGATCAATCATGACAACGGCAATTTTACCGCTGGCAATAGAGTCACATTGACGCACTAATACAAGTGAGCCATCCATGATGCCGATACCAGACATAGAGTTACCGGTAATACGTAGGTAGTAATCACCATTTTCTCTTTCTTTTAGTGTCGTTTCTTCTTCGCCAAGATAATTCTCTTCCGCAAATAAGTCATATCCTGCTTTTGCGTAGCCAAGAATTGGTAAACGAATGGTTGTATCCATTCCCATTAGGATAGGAGTAATATTATATCCAAGTAAATGAGAAAGAATTTCAGCGGTATCATCATTTACTTTTTTTATTTCCCCGCTAGACCAACGTGCAACGGTAGAACGAGAAACATTACATCTACGTGCAAGTTCAGAATCACTACATCCTGTTTTTATTTTGTATTGGTGAATCATCTCTTTTAGTGTCATCTACATTACCTCAGCATTAGTATAACAGATTTGCGACAATTAAGAGATAATTAATTAGTAATTGTTGCGTATATGATTGAAATACGCAACATAACTCGATATAATACAAATAACAGGAGAGAGGGGTATGCAGCTATATAAGAAATATGTGGATGTTGTGGTGATGCAAAGAAAAACAGGAGAACTACGCCCTCTCTATCTATGTTGGAATGATGGGCGGGAGTATAAGATTGATAAAGTGTTAAGTCATTCTAGGAAAGAGTCTTGTGTTGGTGGTTGTGGGATACGCTACGTATGTATTATCCAAGGTAGATGTAGGAATCTGTTCTTAGAAAAAGATCGATGGTTTTTAGAAAGTTATCAACCGTGATTAAAGTAGTTTTAAACATGCGTTATATTGATTTAAAATGCATGTCTTACATGCGGTATTATTTTGATATGAATAACTTAGACAATTTTAAATTTTTATACATCGTAAAAAACAACAAGATCTAATTATTAATAATTTATTAATTTTTGATAAATACAAAAATGATAAATTTAAAAACCATATAATAGTAAAAGACAGCCACAATATATAATTATTGAAGACATGGGCTTTATGGAAACTTAATAAACAAGAAATAGGCAAAGTAAAGAATATTTGGTAATGATGATTTTTTGGGGGGGAGAATTATGCTGAAGAAAAAAATTATGAGACTTGTATTATCGATGCTGATGGCACTTGTAATGTTATTTCAAGGTGTCAATTTTAATGTCTATGCTGGAAGTGAAAAAGAAGTAGACCTTGAAATACAAAACATAGTCATCAAGAACGGTGGGAATCCTGTTAATAGCATGCAGGTTGGTGATGAATTCCGTATAGAAATGAATTGGAAGGCAAAAGCAAAAGCAGCGACCATTAATGAAGGGGATTATTTTATTGTTAAGCTTCCTGATAATATCCTTATCAAAAATGATGCGGGGAATTTAAATTTCTCATTGACTGCACCAGATGGATCAGTGATGGCAAATGCTCATGTCACTCCAAAAGCAGGTGGCGGTGCTGAGATTAAAGTTACATTTACCAATTATGTAAATGGTAGATACGATATTAATGGAACCTTGGGCATGAATGCCAATTTCAATAAAGATAAAGTTACAGTGAATCAAAAAAATAACTTTGATATAGAAGCTGGCGGAAAAACAACACCATTTCAATTTAAAGTAGATGGTGGTCCTACAGGAAATAGTAATGAAGTACTACATAAGTATAGTTTTGCAGCGGAATCAATCAATGAAGCAGAGTGGCGAGTACGTATTAATTACAAAAAAGCTAACTTTCCAAATGCTGTTGTGACAGACACACTAGTAGGAACAACAGAAAAATTTGTTAAAGAAAGCTTTCGCTTGTATCGTGTAAACTACACTAGTGATTTAAAAGAAAATAATCGTGTCAGAATTGATTTATCAGATAAGATTGTATTCTCGAATAATGATCAAACATTTACAATCAACCTAGGAAACATAAATGGAGAACAATATAAACTAGAGTATAGAACAACTTATACTCCGGGTACCAATCTAAGAAATAATGTTAAACTTACATCTAATAACAATAAAGTAGATGAAAAATTTATTTCCTATAAAAAAGAAGCTGCTGGTGGAACAGGCGTTGGTATCTTAGCGAATAAGATTAAGCTAGTTAAGGTTGATGCAGAAGATAATACTGTTGTTCTAGCAAATGCGGTATTTGAAGCTACAGGAACTGATGGAAGTAAGTTTGAGCTTACTACGGCTGCAGATGGTACGGTAACATCACCTGCTCTTGTGGCTGGTACATATAAAGTGAAAGAGAAGACAGCACCTGCTGGTTACGAATTAAATACACAGG
>JABZMB010000047.1 GCA_015256455.1 Solobacterium sp.
TGATTGGTTAGAAAAACAACTATAAGTACTACATTATAAAAGGCGCTAGCAAGAAAGCTAATGCCTTTTATCTATATTGGATGATACTACCCCTTATAACAAGAAAAGACCTCCGCATGGTCTTCTCTTGTTTTTATTTAATAAGGGGATAGAATTTCACTGATGTTTGCTAAGGGGAGCAATCATTCAGGGCAGATATTCCTATCTGCACTTATATAGTACAAATTTATTGTCATTCAAATATGGCAAGATTTTGTAAAATTATGTGATGTACTATCCAAGAATTTTTGTAATGCTAGCCGCCTTGTTTTGACGTAGTAATGCTGTAAGTGGAGAAAGTGCACCACCTAATGCTGCTACACACTGGAAGGCAAACATTGTATAGTAGTTCATCTTATCTACAAGACCTCTCTCCATTAGCTCAGGTAATACCTGGAAAGAGTCCATCATACGAACATTAGTATAGCCTTCTTCATGGAAAGCCTGTGTAACAGTTAATGCAAAGTCAAACTTATTTGCATAATAAACACCAATAACCATTAATACGAAGCAGATTGCAATTCCAATCTTACTTAACTTACCCGCACCCTTTTGGTATGCAGTTAATGTCATAAAGCCCATCGCTACACCCGCAAGAATTGAGATATATCCTAACTGACCAATCACGACAATCAGAATCGCACCTGCAATAACACCACCTAAGGCAAACGCTGTACCTAGTGCATAGTTTTCAAAGATGACAGGAGCCTGTGTTTGTGCTTCTGTATAATCTGTTAGCATTTGCACTGCAACTTCCTCTGTATAGAAGTGAATCGCACCTTGTTTGATAAATACTCTTGTATCTGCTGGTTCTAATGTTTCTTCTGCACAGTTAGAATAGCCATTCATATGGAACCAGTTAATAATTTCTGGGATAGATGAAATAATATTCTTTGCTCTACCATTTGCAGTAAATGCTGTCTTGAATGTAATCGTTACAACATTACCATTTGCTTTTGCACTACCCACCTTCTTTACAGCATTTACAAGACCACGTAGATTTAAATCGTTTGGTTTGCGATTGTCTTGGTCAACAACGCAGAACTTAGCAATGACTGTATATACATTCTGGAATATTGTTAATGCATATGTATAACCCATCTCTGTCGCACAAGCTACACCTGCGTCCTTATCGTAGGTAATCCCTAAACCGCTAGCTACTCTACCTAAAATTGTATAATCCTTCATATTTCCTCCATAAAATAAAAAGATAGATTACTCTATCTTATTTTCACTATACTATTCTACTATTTCTAACATAGCAGATGCAACAGCAGCCATATTTGTTATAAAAGATTTCTTATCTTCAGCACTTAAATGACCTAATGCTTTTGTTAGAACCTTGCTGATTCTTTCTACAATATGGTCTGTGACTTCTTTACCAGTTGTTGTTAATACCGCATGTGCACCATATCTACTCTTACCATTTCGATATTCAAAACGGATGAATTTTTCTTTTGCTAACTCTGCAAGAGATCTAGAAACTGCTGCCTTATCCATCTTGCTACATTCAACCAATTCTGTGTTTGTTAAGCCCTGAGGGTTAAAACCTAAATATAATAGTAACATTGTCTCTGCACCCTTTAGCTTTGTTGATTTGATTTCTTCTGCCTTAATTGCTTGAATACAATAATTAAATGCATTTGTTGCAACCACGAAATCACGGCCCTTCTTGTTCATTTTATCGCTTTCCCTTCCCAATTATCATTCGCATGCATGGCATTTAACCACCATCTCTACATACCGACAACTTCTATTATAAATATTATTTCAATAATTTATATAGGCTGATAATAATATTTCATAATTTTTTGAACATTTTTGAACATTTATATGAAAAATTTTCAAAAAGTGCATGCATGTCAATCAAAAACATGCATGCACTTTATACATTTTGTTTTATATGACTAATTAAGCCTTACCAGCAGCCTCTGTATAAGCACTGATAATCCAATCATTGTTGATACGTGGGAAATCTGTCTCATCAATTGCGAAGCGATCTTTATCCACTTTCATCTCTTCTTCTAAAACACTAACAGGAATTAAGAATGACATTCCTTTATCGTCAGCTCGTACATTGATTTTCATGACATCGTTCTCTGTATGTTGATATTCGATACCAGTCACATCTTCGGCAGTTCCTTTTTTATTGTCGATATACTCAATAAAGCTGTCGTATTTTGCAAGTTCTACCATGATGTCATCTACACCATCTTCGAAAATCTGTATTTTTTCTGCAAATTCCTGCACTGTTGCACAACGTCTTAACTTAAAACCTTGTTTTACAAGAGGCTCTGCCAGCTGCTTCAAAGACTCTGTTGGCTCTTGTTGGCTTAGCCAAATTAAGAACTTTCTTGATGGATCTGAGTATACTAGTGGTGGTTGAATCATGAATGCATGCTGACAATGAGGGCAAGTATGTCTAAAAATATCTCCACTGATGCATGCTTCTTTCAAGTCTGGATCTTGCTCTGCATTAATTGCTGTATAGATTGTTGTATCAAAATCCTTATGGCAATACGGACAAGTATATTTAATTTCTTGACTCTGGCTCATGTTTTTCTCCTAGCTTTTCATAGAGATTCCAGAAAAATCAATTCCTAGTTTCTCTGTTTCATGTACGATTTTTTCTAGTACCGCTGATTCTTCATCGCTAAGTGTTTCACCACCAAATAAGATAATCAAATGTGAAACATCCTCAGCATAGTATGGTATTGCCCATACTTTATCCGCAAAGTGTAATCCAATATCTTGGCTTGGCTCTTCATCCACTTCGCCAACAACAAATGGTCCATGGATACCTGTTAAGCGTACTGTAATCTCATGAATAACTGATCCGTGCATTACTCCTGCTAGTACATTATCTGGATAAAATGGATCACGCAATGCATCTAAACGCCCATCTTTACGCAAGCGACGTAAGTCTTCATCTCTTGTTTCTGTTTTTTCAATCCATGATGCATTCTTCTTTACCATTTGAACTGTTTCATTGACAACTCTTACTTCACGGTCAAAGACTTGTTCCATTGTAAAGAAGCCAAGCATCTCTGGATCGTCCATTCCTCTAAGACATGTTTCCCATGAATTGCCGATTGATAGTACATTAAACATTAACATTCCATCTTCTGTACAGTACGCTGAACATACAGCGTAACAGTCATCCTGATGCACTTCGATTTTATCTTTTAATAATTCTGTTAAATCGTCCGCTTCGATTGTAATGTACTTCTGATACATGACTGTAAAATTTAGTTCTGCGACTTTCATCATCAATCCTCCTTCCTGGTGAAAAATGACAGGTCTTATCAACCTGTCATTATTTTAACATTGATTTGTGATTAACGTCTTCTTCTACCTAAAATTCTTAATAAGTATAGGAACATGTTAACAAAGTCTAGATATAGCTGCAATGCTCCATAGATTGCAAGCTTCTCTCTTTCTTCTTCTCCATTGACTGACATATAGTAGAACTGCTTGATACGTTGAATATCAAATGCTGTATAGATCATGAAGATAAATAATCCCATATATGCAATCAATAAGTTATTACGTAATACTGGAATAAAGATGGATGCGATACTTGCGATTAATAAAGCAACTAATCCGCCAAATAAGATTCCACTATACTTTGTTAAATCAACATTTGTAACATGGCCAATGACAGCACAACTTACGAATAAGATTGCCGCAAATATAAATGCCTGGAATACAGTACCCACTTCATACGCTAGTGGAATAACACCAAATGTAATACCTGTTATCGCAGCGTATGTAAAGAACAATGCTGTACAAGCACCCTTTGATAAATGTCTAACTGCCGCATTTAGAGAAAGTACTAACACAATCTGTGTAATCAATAATCCAATCTGGATAAATATTGCTGATTCACTAAAGAAGAAGATACGTGCTAATGTTCCTCCTGTCACTAGGGAATGGAAGATAAGATACGCTACTGCAGCTGTGATTGTTAAGCCAATACCCATGTATGTAAATACTCTTGTTATATAAGCTTTGAGGCCAGCCTCCTCGTTATATGTTCCATAATAATTTTGTCTGTCAAATTCACTCATGATTAAGTCCTCCTGACAATATTATTATATGATTATTTGACCAAAAGTCAAATAATATAATATACTGTCTTTTTACTTTCTATTCTTGATTCTGATACCAATGTACCAAGTTTTCTAACATTGCTTTACGCTCTAAACTGTTGTTATTTTCAAACCACTCTACATCCATTTGGTGATTGAACCAGGTATACTGTCGCTTTGCGAATTGACGAGAATGTTTCTGAATTTCTTCTTTGACTTCTTCAAGGGATTTCTTCCCTTCGTGAAAACCTTCCCACTCACGATAGCCAATTCCCTTCATACATGCGTCCTGAAAGGAAACTCCTTGCTGTAGCAGCTTCTCTATCTCTTTTTGTAAACCAGCCTCAAACATCTTTTCTACACGCGCATTAATACGTGCATAGAGTTGTTCGCGTGGCATTGTACATCCAGTAATACGCGCATCATACAACATACGGTGTTGTTGGTCTGCAATCATTTCACTTTGTACTTTTGGACTACGTCTTGCGATTGTCAAACTTCTTAGTAGACGCTGACGATTGTTTGGATGGATTTTTTCACTTTGTTTAGGATCTAATTCTAATAACTGCCGATATAGTTCTTCATTTGTATAGATTTCTAAGTCTGTATCAATACCTGCGCCACTTTCATCACTAAACTGATAATCATATAAGCATGCCTTAATGTAAAGTCCAGTGCCACCACAAATAATCATTGGTTTTTCACTTTGATCGATAAGCTCTCGTGCTTTTGATTGAAAGTCCGCTACGGTATAACTTTGCTTGGTTGTGTAGATATCGATTAAATGATGTGGTACACCATCCATCTCTTCTTGCGTTACCTTACCAGAGCCAATATCTAAACCTTGATAAACCTGTATGGAATCTCCACTGATGATTTCTCCATTTATTTTTTTCGCAAGTTCAATCGCAAAATCACTCTTCCCTACTGCAGTAGGGCCAACAATGACTATTACTTTCTTCATCGTAAGAATTCCTTTACTAAAGTCTTCTCATCTAAGGTAATAAATGTTGGTCTTCCATGTGGGCAGTGGTATGGATTATCACACAGAGATAATTGCCGTACAACTTCCTTCATTTCATCCATTGTTAAACTACGATTAAAACGGATGGAATGATGACAAGCCATTGTCGCAATCTTTTTCTTTTCCATGCGTGCATATTTAATATCACGATCATTCTTAAACAAATCAATCACATCATTCAAAAACTGTGTTTCATCGATATCTTGCATCCATACTGGCACGCTATGTACAACCAACGTATCTTTACCAAATGGTTCAAATATAACATGAATATCTTCTACAGCCGCATTGATTTCTTCAACACGTCTTACAAGATCATTTCCAGCATGAATTGTAATTGGCACCAAGCAATCCATCATGACGGGATCTTGATTTAACTTTGCCTTGTATTCTTCGTAATGTACACGCTCTTGTGCTGCATGTTGGTCAATGATGACTAGACCCTTTTCAGTTGCGCAGAGGATAAATTTCTCATGGAGTTGACCGATGACTTCCATCGGTGGAAAGACTTGTTGTTGAGGTTTGTATTCAGGATATTCCTGCTCAAACTGTGTTGAAATACGTTTGAGTTCAGCTTCCGTTTCCTTGATTTCTTCTTCTAAAGTAATTTCTTGTTTCTCAACTTTAACTTCTTGTTCTGTAGAAACGACTGGTTGAATAACAGTTTGTCTGCGCTCTTGTTCTTTACGATACTCTGCCTCCTGAATCAAACGGTCTGTATCGAAAGATATTGGTTGATAGTATTCTTGTCTTGCTTCACGCACTTCCGCCGCAGGCGCAAGAACAGTGCCACGCAACATATTTGCGATATTGTTTTTAATGAGTGTTTCTAATTGAATCTCTTTTGATAAACGTACTTCCCATTTAGAAGGGTGTACGTTTACATCTAAAAGATGTGGATCCATTGAAATATCTAGTATACAAATTGGATATCGACCTTTTACGATAAAATCTTCATACCCATCCTGTACGGCTTTATATAATTTGTAAGTTCTTACCATTCTACCATTCAGGAATAGATTCATACCTGTACGACTCGCACGTGTAATACTTGGCTTAATGAGATAGCCCTTTACAGCATAGTCGAAGTCATTAAATTCCACTGGAATAGCATTCTCTGCAGCCATTCTACCAAACACCTGGTATACAACTTCTAAAAGATTTCCCTGTCCACTTGTACGGAAGGATTCTCGATCATCACTACGCAAGATAAATGCAATCTCTGGATGAGACAAGGCAAACTTAGAAACAACATCTTGAATGAGAGATGCTTCATACGCAGCTGAACGCATATGCTTCAGACGTGCAGGTGTCTGATAGAACAGACCTTCTACCGAAATCTCTGTTCCTTGATTACATGGATATGGTGTGACACTCTCCATATTGCCATAGGCAACGATAACTCTTGTCGCATCCTTACCATCTGATGTACTCAGTACCATTCTAGATACTGAAGAGATTGACGGTAGTGCTTCACCACGAAATCCCAACGTATGAATCGACCACAAATCATTCTGTGATTGAATCTTTGATGTCGCATGACGACCAAAACATAGTTGTGCATCCTGTGCATCCATACCACAGCCATTGTCGATAACACTCAATCGTTGGATACCACCTTCTGTGATATTGACCTCAATACGAGTACTACCCGCATCAATAGCATTCTCTACAAGTTCCTTAACGACACCCATCGGTCTTTCTACGACTTCACCAGCCGCAATCATATTCGCTGTTAATGTATCTAATTGTTTAATTCTTCCCATATTTTTTACCTGCGTATATTATACTATAATGATTTATGAAAGAGGTTATCATGCGTTTAAAAAATGAATCCCGTAAAGAAACTGTTATCCAAAAATCACGCTTTATCGCTTGTGCAACTGTCGCAAAGAGTGAAGAGGAAGCCAAAGCCTATATTGACTACATCCGTGATGAATTCCGTGATGCGACGCATGTATGTACCGCATACATCGTCGGAGAAAACGATGCCTATCAAAAATCTAATGATAATCATGAACCTGCAGGCACAGCAGGCATCCCTATCCTAGAGGCAATCCGTAAAGCTGGATTATCTGATACGGTAGTCTGTGTTGTACGTTATTTTGGTGGAATTAAACTTGGAGCGGGTGGATTAATTCGTGCATATGGTGGTGCTACCAGTGCTGTTCTACAAGAAGCATATAAGGTGATTGATATTTCTATCGCTACCTGGCATGTGAAATATCCGTATGAATATATCGGTAGCGCCGAAAACTGGATACGAAATCATACAACTGATGCTAGCTTTGACTATGATGACTATGCACATGCATACTTTGCAAGTAACGAAGAAGACTTACATACTATCTTCTCTGATCTTACAAAAGGAAGTGCAGAAATAGAAAAGACAGGTTCCACTCTTTATGAAGAACCTGTCAATGAATAACTATTTCTTTACAAACATGATGTTCATATCAACGTTTGTTGAGATACCATTAATACTTCCAGCATCTGTATATTGCCAGATGCTGAAGTGATAACTGAAGTTTGGAGCATAAGAATAATCTGCAACCCAGAATTCATAATCATGTAAATAGTTCATATCAAATACTGTCTCAAATAATTGAGAACTGCTGTATACCATCGCTTGGTATCCAGCATTTTTTATGTGATTCATGAATGTGACAGCTGCTTGTGTGCGCTCTTGCGCAGTTGTATTTTCAATACGGTCAGTCGCATTACTTACTTCTTCTAAATCAAATACGATAGGTAACTGTAAGTTATATTTTCTTACACGCTCTAAGACAAAGTCTGCTTCAGCACGTGCCTCTTCTACGGAAACTGCCTGTGAGAAGAAGTAAACACCTACATCAATTCCATTTTCAATTGCGCCTTGGATATTCTCTTCGAAGTATGCATCATCCATGAGTGCACCGGTTTCATATCCACGATATCCCACTTGAATCATCGCAAACTTCACACCACTGTTTTTAACAGCTGCCCAATCAATTGATTTTTGGTGTGATGAAACATCAATACCAATGACAGATGTATACGTATCATCTTCGTAAGATGGAAACCCATTGTTCCATGTTAAATTTGACCAGTTGTATGTATGCATGTTTGGATCAGACTCAACAAGCTGCTCCTCCTGTAGTAACTGTCTTGCACGATGTGCTTGTGTAAACATATTGCGGATCATTAACAGTGCAAAACAGATGACCATCGCTCCCGCGATGGCCCACGTTCTTTTTATTCTTTTCTTTCTATGATAATATCTCATTCACTACCACATTGGTCTAAATCCTAGTAGTGACACTAGGCCAAAGAACTTTCCAAGCGTATGTTGAGAAACAAGAATCGTAAGAATTACTGCATACATGAACGTTATAAATGACATCATAATGAAACGATTCCCTTTTTTGATTGTTGCAAAAATAGAACCCATACAAAATGACATGGATAGAAGTATTGCCCATACCCATAACGCTTCTAACGTTTGGAATAGAATAAATACTCCCGCTAGTAACATAAATACTGTTGGTACGAATATGGTTCTCGCTACATCACAGTATACATCTTCGGGTTTTTGTCCATCTTTACGGTTTAAGTAACAATACGTATAGATACTACCCACAAAGAAGATTGTTAATCCTATTCCACAGATAATACATCTTAGGATTAAAATATTTGCAATCAGGTTTAATACTACAATAACAACTGATGCCGAGAAAGATAACTCACTTGCCTGGAAAGGGTTTCCTGCCACCTTCCATAATGTATTGAGATCCGACTTGTAGAAATGAAATTTTGTAAATATGCTTTCTTTGACAACATCTGGTTGCTCTTGTACCGGCTGCTCTACAACTTTTGCACCGCAGTAGCCGCAGAACTTGCTGCTTTCAGATATTTCTTTTCCACAGTTCTTACAAATCATCTCGTACCTCCGCAATAGGATTTTATTATAACACCATATTCGTCATTCGCATTAACGACGTGTATAATTTAATAATTCTTCTAGTTTTCCAGAGATAATACCACTATCCTCTAGCATGCTCTTTGTTTTAACGTTGTAACTAAAATAAAGTAATAGTGTTAAGAATGTATGCCAGCTCATTTCACGTCTGCCAGTTTCCACTGCGCTATATGTCTGACGAGAGATACCTAAAATCAAGCATAACTCTTCTTGAGAAATACCAATGCGGGCACGATACACTGGTAAATCTTCAGTTAGCATCTGTATATATTTCTTCTTTTCTGATGTTGATAACATCGTAACTTTTATATTTGACATCACAATTCCTCCATAATGACTATAAATAAATTATGATGTTGTTATATTATACGGTCAATGCACCGTTTCTTGAGATTTCCTAAATATTGCATGAAAAAACAGGGTATTCTCCTAAAGTACGTTCTATCACATTATAGTTTAATGCAAAGCGTAGCTATATAGTCACTTCCGTAACGGGATAATCTATGTCTTTTGTCACGCGATTCATAAAAATCTATCATAGCAAGACCGTTTTTAAGTTGTCCTCTAATCTGAGTTTCTAAAGTATGGCTAAATTCATATCCATATTCTGGATTTACGGTTATCTTGCCTTCCTCTTCAAGCTCTCTTGAATTAAAAGGTATTGAAAACTTTAAAAGTAATTCCTCATCAGGCTTGTCCCA
>JABZMB010000048.1 GCA_015256455.1 Solobacterium sp.
TATTGGCAACTTCTTTTAATTGGTATCCACTTTTAATTCTTCCAATAGTTTTGAGTCTACTAGTTGTTAATATAAATGGCAAAGAAAAGAGTGAGCATATTGTTTTACAAAAAAGCAAAAATTTAAGTTTTATAAAAATAGAATTGGCAAAAAATATTATTATTGTAGCTGAATTATTTATTATTCTACTAATATCAACAATATTAATATTTACTGTTGCGACATTTTTTCTAGGTGAAAAAATATCGCTAAGTCAATTAATTATAGCTACTATTTGCCTTTTTATTGGAAGTTTACCGATCGTTGCTTTATCTTTTTTGATATATGGACTTACAAAAAAGAAAGCTGTTCTCATATTGTTGAATTTTGTGTTGACATTCCCATCGGCTGTGATTGCAGTAACAAAAAATTGGATTTTATTTCCATGGTCATATAACTTGCGAATGCTTAGTCCAGTTGTTGGAGTACATCCAAATGGGACCTTTCTTGAGACTGGCTCTAAACTAATGAATATGGATGCAACATACTTAGGATTACTTTTAAGTATTGCAGTCTATGTAGTCGTATTAACATTAAGTCTTTTAATTAACAATAAAAGGAGTAAATGAAGTGTATAATATAATATCATCATACTGGCTTAGAAGTAGAAGGACACCAGTAAGACTAATAACTTTTTTATGCCCAATCCTATTTTCTTTGATTTATGGTATTTATTCGATGAATTCAGAAGGATTAATAGGGAAAGAAATGGGAGTGTTTTTTTGCACATATATAATTTTAGCAAATTTTTCAATGTGTTTTTATATACCAATGATATATGAAGTTGATAAGGTAGCTGGGAATTTTGCAAATGATTTAAGGACTGGGATTAGTAGGAAAAAAATATTCTTTTCTAAATCTATATATATCTCTATATTACTATTTATAATTGAATTTATATCTATCTTGGTAATGATATTAATAGGGTTTGGAAAAGTTGAGTTTAATTATATAAGTACAATTTTATGCTTCTTGATTGGTACAATTATGCTGATGCCAATGATTCCTATTTATCAATTTTTAAGTTTGAAATTAGGTTTTTCTGGTAGTATACTAATCGGAACTTTTTTAACATTATCAGGTATTTTGTTAGGTACTACAGAATTAGGCAGTAATATTTGGTATTTTTTACCTTTTGTTTGGCCGATAAAACTTATTTTTGCTTATACAAGTCATGAAGTCAAAAGTCATGTTATTTTGATGTTTTTAGCATTATCAGTAATCATTACTGTAGTGTTTATAGGCGTATTTAATAATTGGTATAATAAATGGGATGGTATTAATAAAATGGAGGAGTAGAATGAACATATTAATCATAGATGATGATAAAGATTTATTGCGACTTTTAGAGTTGACTTTTAAAAAAGAATATAATGTTGACCTTTGTGATTCAGCTGAAAAAATTGTCCCTGAACAGCTGGTTAAATATAATTTGATTATTCTTGATGTTATGATGGATAAAATGGATGGATTTGAGTTTTTATCACGATATAGAGAATTGATAGATGCACCGATTATCTTGTTGACGGCTAAAAGTTTTGAAAAGGATAAGCTAGAGGGTTTTGCCTTAGGTGCAGATGATTATGTTATAAAGCCATTTTCTTTGTCTGAAATAAGAGCGAGAGTTGCAGCACATATTAGAAGAGAAAATAGAGATAAGCACAGTAGAATAATTGATTATCCAATTTCTTGTGACTTATTGTCTAAAAAAATATATTTTAAGAAAAATGAAATTACTCTTACCAAAAGTGAATATGAAATATGCGAATTACTTTTAAAAAATAGAAACCAGGTTTTTACTAAAGAAAAGATTTATACAACAATTTATGGATATGATGCCGAAGGCGATAGTTCAACTTCTATTACAGAAAGAATAAAAAAAATAAGAGAAAAATTTACTGGATTTCATATAGACCCAGTTAAGACTATTTGGGGAGTAGGATATCAATGGGAAATAAAAAAAGTTTAACCTATTTAATTAGTAGATTTGCAATTTTAGAATTATTTTTTGTGATATTTATGATTTTATTCTCTTATATACTTCTAAACGTCTTAATTAACACTGGTATAGTATATCCTGCAAATTACGCTGAAATGAATTCTGATACAGTGAAATATGAATTTCTAAAAGAAGATTGGAATATTGATAAAATACCATTTTTTTATGAATATCAATTAAGAGATAATGGAGAAATTATACAAAATACGATTGATGAACGCTATAATCAAGAAATAAGTGAGGCATTGCAAAATGGAAAATCTTCAAAGGATCAAATAATAGGTTCAGATGTATTTAAGGCTTTTAAAAATGGTAATAAAGATTTGATCATAAAATATAAAATTTGTGCTATACCTACCAATCCAAATGTGTATAAAATAATTAGAAATTTTGAATTGGTGTTTTATATAAGCATGTTTTGCTTATGGTTAATTGGTTTCATTTATTTGATTAGTAATCTGACAAGAATATTAAGGTGTGAAATTAGAAAAATATCTAAAGCTAATGATAGTATTGAAAAATTACAATTAGAATTTGAAAGAGAGCATTCTGATTATATAGAAATTTCAGGTATATTGGATTCTATAGATAGTATGGCAAGGAGCTTAAAGGCATCATTAGAAAAACAATGGAATATGCAGATGACACAAAGAGAGATGATTGAATCGATTACTCATGACGTGAGGACTCCAATTACTCTAATTAAAGGGAATATTGAATTATTAAAAGAAGATCAAGAAAATGTTCTTGAAAGAGCTGAAGATGCTTTAAGTGGTGTGGAGAGATTGGAATATTTTTTAAAAAAACTTAATGACTTTTCTGATTTGACGGAAGTTCCAAAGGAAGTTGTATCAAAAGGAGTTTTAGACTATTGGATAAAAATTGTTACTAGTATTTGTAAACTTAAAGGTTTTAGCTTATCAATTCTTTCGTATGATGCAAGTAATATTAAATTAGATAAAAATTCAATTTCTATTGCGATACAAAATTTAGTAAATAACGCAATTGAGAACTCTTCAGTGGGTTCAACTATATTCATCGGTTTTTATGATGATATAGATGATTATACTATTGTTGTCAGGGATCAAGGCGATGGACTTAATAATGATATTCTTTATAATCTAAGAGAAAAATATGTATCAACGAAAATGTATGATAATAATATACATGGTTTGGGGCTTTCAATTGTTACGAAAATACTTGAAACTAACAAGGGGCAATTGTTACTAAAAAATTATGACGATCAAGGTAATGGTGCTGAAGCTAAAATGGTATTTAAAAAGTAAGCATATTTTAAAAAATTAAGTCTCTTTTCAACGATTTAGTTGATAAAGTGTGTTGATGTGCACATATATACACGATAATAATTATTACATCTAGATTATTTTAAAAAAAATCCCATATTTCATCAGCTATGGGATTTTTTCTATGATTTATTCTACGAATAACTTTGTTTTGTCTAATGCTTTGATTAGGAAGTAACCAATGACTACTGAGATTAATTCCCCGATTGCGACGAATGAACCATTGATGAGTGTACCTAATACAATTTCATTTGGCATAAATAGGTATGCAAGTTCTGCACCCACGAAGAAGAAGTTAAAGATTACAGGCATCAAGCAAGCAAGTACTGGAATCCCATTCACTTTCTTATCTTTTAATTCCCATGTGCAGTAAGCTGCACCAAATGTTGCGATTGTTCCGATAATCGCATCTAGGAATCCAGTTGGATTAACTCCTAACATCGCACCAATTAGATTTGTTAAGAAACAACCTAGTGTTACACCCCAGATAGATGGTTTGTAAATTAATGGAAGTAGTGTTAAAGCTTCTGCGATTCTGACTTGTACATTACCGTATGTAAACGGTGCTAGTACTAATGATACAACAGTATAGATTGCCGCAATCATCCCAACCCTAGTTAAGGTCTTCATGTTCATAAAATATCATCTCCTTATTTTCATTTAACGTCAGGTAGCCGCTACTGACGGGATTATGTCCGGTTATTTATTTTACGCTATTCATTTTTTTCGTCAACAAGAATCTCCCTTTAATTTATTCTCTTTTGAAAAAAGATACTATCCTTTCGATAGTATCTTACCATGCGTGCATGAATTTATTAATCACTCCAAACACTTTCTGCAATTTCTTTTACAAGTGCTAATTTTGCCCACTGTTCTTCTTCTGTTAACTTATTGCCTTCTTCTGTAGACGCAAATCCACACTGTGGAGATAGATATAAATTTTCTAACGGTACATATCTAGCCGCATCATGAATACGTCTGATGATACGATTCTTATCCTCAAGTTCTGCAGACTTTGTTGTAATCAAACCTAATACAACCTTCTTTCCTTCCGGAATATATTTAAGTGGTTCAAATCCACCTGAACGTGCATCATCATATTCTAAATAGAAAGCATCCACATCTTCCCTAGCGAATAGGTATGGAGCGATTGGGTCGTATGCACCTTCACTTGCGTATGTACTATGGAAGTTTCCACGACATACGTGGGTTGTAATAACCATATCTTCCGGATGATTTGCGATAGCCGCATTGTTAATCGCAATTTCTTCTTCCGCAATCAGTCGTAAACTTTCTTCAGTGATATTAAAAATCTTCCAGAATGCACGATCTGCATAGAGTGTCCATGTACAATCGTCTAACTGTAGGTTACGACAACCTGCTGCGTACAATTCTTGTATTACTGTCTGATATGCTTTTACAATATCTGCCTTTAACGCATCGTCTGTTGGATAGTACTTTCTAGTTTCTGAAATAAACTCAGGTAAGCGTAATTGAATTAATAGCTGTGCTGGAGATGGAATTGTCTGTTTGGCAATTGTATTTTCATCTTCCTGCGCCTTTACAAACTTGTAGTGTTCTACAAATGGATGATTTTCACCTGAAATCTTTCCTACAACTACTGCTGTTTCTGCCTTTGTTTCTTCATCATGGAAACGTAAACCTTGGCTAGACTTCTGGAAAGAGATTCCATTTAATCCCCAGAAGAAATCTAAATGCCACCAGCCACGACGGAACTCACCATCTGTAATTGTGTGATATCCAGCCTTTTTTTGTTTCTCAATGAGGTCAAGGATGTAGTAATCTTCTACTTTCTTTAATTCCTCTTGTGTTATTTCATTATTTTGAAACTTTTCTCTTGCGACCTTGAGTTTTACAGGTCGTAGAAAACTACCTACGTAGTCATAACGGAATGGTACATGATTCTGTGTCATTGTTTTTGCCTCTTATTACCTTTCTCTAAATTTTTCCTCTATTCTTCATCTCTTGAATAAACATTGCCATCGAAACTGTCTTCGCATCAGGAATTTTTCCTTCTATAATTTGTTCTATCAATTCCTCTAAACTATATTTATAGATCTGAATCTGTTCATCTTCATCTAAGTGTTGACCAATATATTGATCTACTTTTGCATAATATAAGTCGATAACTTCTGTATCATAGGCAGGAGTTGGATATATCTTACCCATATAGGTCCAATCTTTTCCTGTATAGCCTGTTTCTTCTTGAATTTCTCTTTTCGCAGTTGTAAGTGAATCTTCGTCCTGTTCTTTTTTACCAGCTGGAAATTCTATTGTTTCTTCTTGTTGTGCATATCTAAACTGTTTAACGAAGAAGAATTTACCATCTTTGTCTTCAAGAGCGATACCAACACCACCAATGTGTTGTACGACTTCCCTTTCAACCGTTAGGTTATCTTCTATTTCAACAGTATCTTTATATACATGTAAGATATTTCCTTCAAATATTTCTTCTCTTGTTAGTAGTCTATTCATAGTATTATGCCTTCTCCATGCGGATATCATACAATAGATAAATTCAAAATACCGTGAACAATTGATGAAATACAAACAACAATCAACTGTTTTCGTTATTTTTATTTTGCACCAATACACATGCATGCATATATTAGTTTATTCATTTATCATGCATTATATAATCTTAGAATGAAAATTATTTTCTTTTAGAAATGATAGTTTATTACATCATTTTCAGTATATTGTTTCTATCCTTTCTAACAGTATAGAAAAAATACAAATTTTTCATATTATTCTTAGGTTCATGTTTTCCATTTTGTTCTATAATTAATATGTTCTATACGGGAGGAAAACTATGAACATCAAGAAAGCATTGGCTTCAGTTTTGACACTTGCTTTATTAGCAGGTTGTACAGGCGGTAACTCAACAGCTTCAAACACTACAGCTTCAACAAATGATAATGGTCGTAAGCAACCTGCAGAAACAGGTTCTAAAGATATCGACACATTGAAGTTCCAATTTGTTCCATCAAGACCAGTTGATGAAATTAAGGCAACAACAGAAGGCCTAGATCAATTAGTCATCGAAGCAATGAAGAAGAGAGGATACAACATTAAGAATGTTGAAATCTCTGTCAGTGATTCTTATGAAGCTGCTGGTGAGGCTTTATCTGCTGGTTCAGTAGACGTTGCTTGGTTACCAGGTGGTACTTATGCATTATATTCAAATGAATCAGATGTTATCTTAACAGCTACACGTAAGGGCTTATCCAACGATTCTGAAAAACCTGCTGACTGGAATGGCGATGCACATATGACTGTGAATAAGGATACTCCAGTTACATATTACAAAGGCTTAATCTATGCAGGACCATCCGAATACGGACAAGAGCTTGCTAAGAAAGTAAATGCTGGTGAAGCATTAACTTGGGAAGACTTAAATAAGGCTAAGTGGGCTGTTAGAGACGTTACAAGTTCTGCTGGTTATATCTATCCTACAATGTGGTTAATGGACAACTACGATGGTAAGTCCATTAGTGATTTAGCTAACGTTACAACATTAGACTACGCTGGCGAATTCATGCAGGCAGCTGCTGGACAAATCGACGTTATCGTATGTTACGCTGATGGTCGTCAAGACTATGCAAAGCAATGGCAAGAAGAATGGGGTCGTAAGGATTCTATTTGGAATGAATTAAATGTTATTGGTGTTACAAAGAATATCTATAACGATACAGTATCTGTAACAATGGCTAAGGAAGACATCTATAATAAGGAATTCATCGAAGCAATGCAGGATTCCCTCATCGAAATCGCAAATACAGATGCAGGTAAGAAGATCTTCGGTATCTACAAGCACACAGGTTACGCTAAGGCTGAAGATTCAGATTACGATGGAGCTCGTCAGGCTTTATCTGTAATTGAAAAATAAGATACATAAATTTATGTGGGCGATATTCGAAATATCGCCCATTTTATTTGATTTTTAATGTATGATTATTGCGTAAATAATCATACATATAGTGATGGAGAATAGACATGATTGAATTTAAAAATGTTTCTAAGACCTACCCAAATGGTACTAAAGGTCTACAGAATGTGAATCTAAAGATTGAACAGGGAGAGTTTATTGCGATTATTGGTTTATCAGGTGCTGGTAAATCTACACTCATTCGTACAATCAATCGCATGATTGATACTACTGAAGGTGAATTGATTGTTGATGACACTAATGTTAGTGAACTCAAGGGAAAATCACTACGTCGCTTTAGACGTAAGATTGGTATGATATTCCAATCATTTAACTTAGTAAGTCGTTCAACTGTTATCCGTAATGTTCTTACAAGTAATGTTCCAGATATGCCTTGGTATAAGGTTCTACTTGGGATTTATTCCAAGGAACAAAAATCTCACGCATTGGAAGCTTTGGATAAAGTTGGTATTTTAGATAAAGCATATAATCGTTGTGATGAGTTATCTGGTGGACAACAACAACGTGTCGCATTAGCACGTACACTCAACCAGAATCCTTCGATTATTCTCGCAGATGAGCCAGTCGCTTCATTAGACCCTATCATGGCTGATGTTGTTATGAGTGACTTTGCAAGAATCAACAAAGAAATGAATATCTCTATCCTATTAAATATTCACCATGTCGATCTAGCATTGAAATACGCTACTCGTGTCATTGGTGTTCGTTCTGGTCATATCGTTTATGACGGTCCAACAGATAAGATTACAAAAGAAATTCTTGATGAAGTTTATAACGGAAAAGCCATTCCAACTTCAAAGGATGATGCGAAGGAAGTTGCAGGCAAGTAAACATGGCGAAACAGAAAATGTTAAAAACGCCATTGTTTGACAGAATCTTTAAACCTGAATTAATCACACTGCCAAACGGGCATACCGTTGAAAGACCTCGCAGTAGAACCCCTTTGATTCTTCTGTTATTTACAATTGTTGTCATTATTTCGATTCGTGCAACAGGTTTTGATTTATCCATCATTATCTCACGCGCAAAACAATTAACTGTAATTCTATCAAAAATTTTCAGTCCAAATTTCAATTACTTTCCAAAGGTAATTTCACCATTAATTGAAACCATACAGATGTCCATTGTTGGTACAATCATTGGTTCATTGATTGGTTTACCACTCGCAATTCTCGCATCTAGTAATATCAATAAGAATAAACCAACCTTACTTGTATGTCGCTTCATCTTATCTGTATTACGTTCCATTCCAACTTTGATTTATGCATATATCTTTGCGTTAATCTTTAGTTTAGGTTCACTTGCGGGTACAGTCGCTATCGCTGTATTTACAATTGGTATCGTTGCGAAGATGTTGTATGAAAGTATCGAAACAATCGATATGGGTCCATATGAAGCCATGCAGTCATTTGGTGCTTCCACATTACAGTCCTTCTGGGCTGCGTGCATGCCACAGATTTTACCTACCTATTTAGCGGATTGCTTATATTGCTTTGAAATCAATGTACGTGCATCTTCCATTCTAGGTTATGTAGGTGCTGGTGGACTTGGTATTTTAATTCGTGAACGTACTGGATTGCGTGCTTACTCTGACCTCGGTATGATTCTTATTACATTATTTGTTGTCGTTTGGCTCATTGATATGATCAATGATTACCTGCGTTCAAAGTTATCTTAAACAGGAGGTCATATGTCAGAAAATATTATTGTCAAACTAAATGAAGAACCTAAAACAATTTGGGTTAGACTCATAACAGTTGCGATTGTTGTTAGTCTTATGACTTGGGGTTCTCAATCTCTACACTTTACTGGATTTACAGATTCTGGATTAAATGTCGCAAAGGGTCTTATGAATGGTCTATTACACCCTAATATCTCTCTTATTTTTGATATGAGTGATAGTGGTATACCGTTCTTACTCTTACAGACGATTGCGATTGCGGTACTTGGTACTATCATCGGTGCGATTCTTGCGATTCCCGTAAGTTTCCTAGCTTCCACAAACATTGTACCTAAGCCTGTCGCTATGTTCTTCCGTGCACTCATCCTGTTGATTCGTACAATCCCTGCACTCATTTGGGCTCTTGTATGGATTCGTGTTACTGGACCTGGACCATTCTGTGGTGTTGTAACACAGTCTGTATGTTCCATTGGTATGATTTCCAAGATGTATATCACAGCCATTGAAGATTTAAATACAGGTATTCTTGAATCACTTGATGCGGCTGGTTGTACAACATTCCAGAAGATTCGTTGTGGTATCTTACCACAGCTAAGTGCTTCCTTTATCTCCACTGCAATTTATCGTTTCGATATCAACTTAAAGGATGCGACCATCCTTGGTATCGTTGGTGCAGGTGGTATTGGTTCTCCACTCAATAACGCAATTTCATCTGGTAAATGGTCTAACGTTGGTGCATTCCTATTAACACTCATCTTGCTTGTTATCTTGATTGAGTATTGTTCAACAAA
>JABZMB010000119.1 GCA_015256455.1 Solobacterium sp.
GTATTAGTGCGTATGGCTGAACTATTACGCGAACATCCTGAATGGGGTATTGATGAAGCAGTAACTGCTGCTAAAGATTTAATCGCTAGAGGTCATATGTCATTTATTCCTAAGACATTAGCGTTCTTGGTTGCTGGTGGAAGAGTCAGCAATGCAAAGGCTTTACTTGCAGGTGTATTACTCTTACATCCATGCATTGAGGCAAAGGATGGACGTCTAGTTGCTGGTAAGAATTATCGTGGTAAGATGAATCGTGTCATCTACAAGATGATGGATGACTTCCTTGTTAATAACGCTATCGCAAAAGATGAAGTATGGTGCTGTACTACAGTTGGTTTTGAAGAAGGAATGAAAACAGAAGTAGAAGAATATCTTCATAACCAGGGTGTTGAAAAGGTTCGTTGGTCACAGTGTGGTGGTGTTATTACTACACATGGTGGACCTGGTGCCTTTGGTATCGCAGGATTTCGCGCAAAATAAGCTAGGTACAGAGTAATCTGTACCTTTTTTATGAGATAATATTTTTACAATTTTTATTATAAAAGTTATATACTAATTGTCGGGAGAAAATATTATGTATAACGTTAGAAAGATTCATGATGATATTTATTGGTTAGGTGCCTCTGATAGACGCCTTGAAAAGTTCGAAAATACGTATAGTGTTCCTGCGGGAATGTCATACAATAACTACTTGATTCTAGATGAAAAGACATGCCTAGTAGATGGCATTGATTATAATGTAGCACAGCAATTCTTTGATAACTTGGAATATGTTTTACAGGGTAGAGCATTAGATTATATGATCGTTAACCATATGGAGCCTGACCATTGTGCAATTATTCCGCAGCTTGTTCAGATGTATCCAGATATGAAATTAATTGGTTCTTTGCAAGCATTTAGAATGATGAATCAGTTCTATCGTTTTGAAACAGATAGTCGTTCGATTGTCGTAAAAGAAAATGACACATTGAGCCTTGGTAAGCATAACTTAAAATTTATGACCGCCCCAATGGTACATTGGCCAGAAGTAATTGTGACTTATGATGAAACTGCAAAGGTATTATTTAGTGCAGATATATTTGGTTGCTTTGGCGCAATGAGTGGTAATGTGTTTACGGATGAAGTTGATTGGGAGCACGATTGGAAGGATGAATGTAGACGCTACTATACATGTATCGTTGGTAAATATGGCATGCAGGCATCTGCAGTATTGAAGAAGGTTCATAATCTAGAACTTGAGATGATTTGTCCTCTACATGCACATATTTGGCGTAAGGATTTTGATAAAATTATCAGTCTTTATGAAAAGTGGACTTCTTATAGCTATGAAGTAAACTCGGTTGCGATATTCTACGGTTCTGTCTATAACAATACAGCTAACGCAGCAGATATCCTCGCGATGCAGCTGGCGGAAAAGGGTGTTAAGAATGTGAAAGTATTTGATACATCCAAGACGGATTTATCAATCATGTTATCGACAGCGTTCCAATACTCTACACTTGTATTTGCGGCAGCTTCTTATAACGCTGAAGTATTTGATACAGTACAACACTTATTGTCTGAAATTAAGAATCATAGTCTAGCAAATCGTACAGTTGGTTTAATTGAAAATGGTTCTTGGGTTCCAACTGCAAAGCTACTTATGGAAAAACAAATTTCCGCTTGGAAGAATACAGTGATTCTGGAACCAAAGGTTACTGTAAAGTCTGCAGTAAAGGAAGATAGCTTAGTTGAGATTGAGAAGCTAGCTGATGCGATTGTTGCATCATTAGAAAAATAAATGCAAAAGAGAAGTTATACATTCTAACTTCTCTTTTTGTATGCTTTATATAGATTTTTGAAGTAGTTCGATAATTTCTTGTATTGGCTTAGAAGAGCGTGCAGTGACTATCTTTGGTGAACCACCACCACTAGCTTCTAAGACATCTTGTATAGATGTGTAGATATCTCTTGCTTTTCCTTCTGGTGAAATGATTGA
>JABZMB010000120.1 GCA_015256455.1 Solobacterium sp.
ATTATTGATGACACACCAGATATTATTACTGTTTCTTGCTTTAACCCAATTCGTCGTGAAATCGCACGTCAATCATTAGAAATTCTGATGAAGGATGGACGTATTCAACCGGGACGTATTGAGGAAGTTGTACAGAAAGTTACAGATGAACTTGAAGAGACAATCTTCAAGATTGGTAATGAAGCAGTATTCAAACTAGGTATTGGTAAGATGAATCGTGAACTCATCAAACTAGTAGGACGTATGAGATTCCGTTACAGCTATGGCCAAAACGGTTTATCACACTCTGTAGAAGTTGCGCACTTCGCTGGTATGATGGCTGCTGAATTAGGTTTAAACCAAGCTCTTGCGAAGCGTGCAGGTTTATTACACGATATTGGTAAAGCACTAGACTTTGAAACTGAAGGAACACATGTTGAGTTAGGTTCCAAGGTTGCTAAGAAGTATGGTGAAAATCCAATCGTTATTAACTCTATTGAAGCTCACCATGGCGATACAGCTCCAACAGATATTATTTCTGTATTAGTCGCTGCAGCCGATACCATCAGTGCTGCTAGACCTGGTGCACGTTATGAATCTATGGAAGGCTATATTCAACGTCTAGAAAATCTTGAGAAGATTGCATTAGACTTTGAAGGAGTTGAGAAAGCATTCGCAATCCAAGCTGGACGTGAACTACGTGTAATGGTACAGCCTGAGAAGATTGATGATGTACGTATGGTGAAGGTAGCTCATGATATTCGTGAACGAATTGAAAATGAGATGACTTACCCAGGACAAATCAAGGTAACATTGATCCGTGAAGTACGTGCACAAGAATTAGCGAAATAAGAACCGGTTCACGGTTCTTTTTTTGAAAAAGATAGGGGAAACATGATATGAGAGTACTGTTTTTAGGAGATATCGTCGCAAAGAGCGGACGAGATGCAGTTCTAGCACAACTAGGCACATTAAAGGAACAATATCAACCAGATTTTGTCATTGTAAATGCAGAGAATTCTGCACATGGCAAAGGGATTACATTCAAAATCTATAATCAATTACTCTTATCTGGTATAGATGTGATTACACTTGGTAACCATGCATTCTCCAAAACTGAAATCCTAAATCACTTTCCATCTATGAACAGTATTGTACGTCCTGCCAATATGGAACCATTCCATATTGGAAAAAGTTATGTGATCAAAGAAGTGAGTGGAAAGCGTATTGCGGTTGTTAATCTCGTAGGAAAAGTATTCATGGATGTATGTCGTGAAGACCCTGTCATCACGATGGAAAAACTCTTAAAAGAGATTGACGCAGATATTATCTTTGTGGATTTACACGCAGAAGCCACTGCAGAAAAGATGACTTTCGCAAATTATTTTGCGCCAAGAGTAACTGCGGTTATTGGTACACATACACATGTACAAACTGCGGATGAACAAATTATCAACGGTTGTGCATATATCACAGATGCAGGAATGTGTGGGGTATATGCGTCGATCTTAGGAAGAGATACTGAAGAAGTTATTGCTAGAAGTATCTACAATGAATCCACACGTTATACACCTGCACAAGGTCCGGCAGTTATCTCTGGTGTCCTCATCGATATCGATGACAAAACAAATCGAGCAAACTTCATTGAACGGATTCAAATTCGTCCGAAAGGTTAGCATTTACTAACAAAATAGTAGGGTGCTATACTTTATGCAGTTCATAAAGGAGGACTCGAATAATGCCAGTTACAGTTGATAAAGATACTTGTATCGGTTGTGGTGCTTGCGTAGCAGTATGCCCAGTTGCAGCACTCGCTTTAGACGAAAATGGAAAGTCCGGATGTGATGAAGATGTATGTATCTCATGCTTCTCATGCATTCCAGTTTGCCCAGTTTCAGCAATTACAGAAAAGAACTAAATATAAGAAAATCGGTGCCCACCGATTTTTTTATT
>JABZMB010000049.1 GCA_015256455.1 Solobacterium sp.
CATTCATCAAATCTTGATTTGTAGTTGAAAAGTATGGTGGATTACACGCGATAACATCAAAGAGTTCATCATGATAATCTTGAATCTTGCATGCATGTAAATTTGCATGTACTTCATAACGTTCTAAGTTTTGTTTTGTTAGTTCAAATACTTCCGGAAATAAGTCTACCCCAACCAATTCTTTTGGTTTGCGAAGTGATGCGTATAGTAATACAGCACCAGTATTACAACCAATCTCAAGGAATCGATGTTGATGTTTGATACGTATAAAACGACCAAATAATTCTGTATCCGAATTCATGCGATAAAACTCTTCACCTTGATCGATCAGAAAGTCTGTTCCACCTAAATAATCAAGCTTCATGTGTTTCCCTTAATTCAAACCAGAAGGTTGAACCCTTTCCAACAACACTCTCTACACCAAACTGTGCATCATGTGCATCAAGGATAGCCTTAACAATCGCTAAACCTAAACCTGTATTTAGTTGATTACGTGAGAATGAACGAGATGTCTTATGATAACGATCCCAAACATACGGCAATTCGCTTTCAGGAATTCCTTCACCATCATCTCGTATCTCAAAGTGCATCGTTTCCTCATCAGGCTTGCGATATGCTTGAATTGTAATATGTTGTCCTGTCGCTGTATGTTTTAAGGCATTGGTTAAGAAGTTTGTAATCACTTGCCCAATCTTAACTTCATCCGCATAGATATAGAGTGTTCCTGGCAAGCGTAAATCTACAATCTGTCCACCTTGTGCGATAGACTTTTGATTTAATTCAATAATTTCACGAATCTTATCCGCTAAATCCATATTCGTACGATTGAGTACATAGTTACCTGACTGCATTTTAGCAAGTTCACTCATATCATTGATGAGTCGCGTCATATAGTCTGTCTCTTTGATAATAACCCCTAAGTGTTTATCACGTTTGACTGGGTCATTTCCAGAAATATCTCGAATCATTTCTGCATATGCACGAATGTCCGTCATTGGGGTACGAATATCATGAGAGACATTTGCTAAAAGATCTCTTCGTAACTCATCAATTTTTGATAGTTGTCGATTTGCAGTATTCAAACTATTTGCGAGTTGCTGGAATTCTGTTAATGAACCACCATCAAAGTGTGCACTATAATCGGCTTGTGATAGTTTCACAGCTTCTTGTTTCATGCGAATGATAGGATCAGTTACCAAACGTGAAATCATCAAAGATATAATCGAAGCTACGACAATCACAATGATTGTATAGAGTGCGTATTGTCGCGTAAAGAATGTTACAACACTATCAATTGGCTCTAATGCAGTATTGACAAATAGATAGTAATTACCTAGATTTTCACGAATGTGACGCGCATAGATAATCATCTCTTGTCCAGTACGCTGGTTGGTCATATTAATACTCAGTTCACCATTTTGAAGTTTGCTATCAATCGATGAAAGGTCTAAAAGACCCTGAATCTCATCAGACTTAGGATCTTGTAAGGCACAACCTGCACCTAGACTATCTGCACTGTAAATTTGTGTTCCACTGTCATTATAAATAGCGATACATACGTTATTATTTACAGCTTCACGAATCGCAGACTCAACACCATTCCCACTTGCGTTATTTGTAATCAGTGTTTGTTGAATATGATCTGCGACAGTACGTACTGCCGCAATCTTAGAATTACGATAATACGGACGAATCAAGCCTGTTTGTAATAAAGCGATGAATAACGTAATACCAACGGCCATCGTAAAGAACGCTAGCCACAAACGAAAGCGGATACCATGTGTATCAAGCTTCAAACTTATACCCCATTCCACGAACAGTAGTAATGAAATCACGGTATGGGCCTAAGTTATGTCTTAGCATCTTGATATGTGTATCAACCGTGCGATCATCACCAAAATAATCATAATTCCATACTTCTACGAGTAAAGTTTCTCGTGATAGCGCAACATTTGGATGTGTTGCAAGATATAGAAGCAAATCAATTTCCTTAGGTGTTAATGGAGCCTTTTCCCCATCAACAGTCACGACTCTACCAAGCACATCAATCTGTAATCCCTTGAAAATCATGATATCGGAATTTGCTTGTGTCTTCTTACCACGTTCTAAAACAACTTTTATACGTGCCATAAGTTCCTTTGGTGAGAATGGTTTTGTGACATAGTCATCTACACCTAATTCAAAACCAAATAACTTATCATACTCTTCTTGACGAGCACTTAACATAATCACTGGTACTTGATCGATACCCTTAATTTGTTTACAAGTAGAAAAACCATCTAATACTGGCATCATGACATCTAAGATTACACAATCAAAATGTGTATTCTTTACTTTCTCAATTGCCACTAAACCATTTTCTGCTTCTTCTGTTTCAAAACCATTGATTTCACAATATTCACGTACAACTTCACGGATATTCGCTTCATCATCTACAATTAAAATTTTTGCCATACTATTTCTGCCTTACTATTTCTATTTGATTTGCTAAAAAGGAAGCCTCATCCTGAATTTTAGCATAAAACTGTATATATACACCTTTTACAAGATACTGACTATATTGGGAATATAGATTTGGCATAACAGCCATATCACTTTCACCTGTTTCATCTGTCAGTTTTAAAAAACACATTAGGTCCCCTTTACGAGTACGAATCTGTCTTACACTTTGAATATATGCAAATCCACGGTATAACCCACGATTACTATTTAATTCCGCAAGTGGTGGATATGTGATACCTAATTTTTGTCTTAGGTGAACAATTGGTTGTTCCCCTAGATTAAAGCCAAGTGCAGCCTTCTCATTTTCACTGAGTTCTTCTTGGCTATCCTTCATGCGTACAACGATTGGCTTTGATACAAGTTGTGGATCAATAGATAACTGTGCACCAAATGGAACCTGAACTAGCTTTGCATACTTGATTGCATCATCCAAAGTATTCAGCATGGTAGTTCTACCTAAATCAAATTCATCAAGAGCACCTGCAGATATCAAGCGTTCTAGTTGTGTTCGATTCATCTTGCGTAGTACAACTCTTGCGACAAAATCAAAGTAATCACCAAATCGACCATTTTTATCACGTTCATCCAGTATTGTTCTAGCAGCTAGTGTACCTACATCCTTAATGATGGAAAGTGGTAAAATGATTGACTTTCCATTGTGATAATAGATATCCGTCGAGCGATTTACATCTGGTGCTTCGATAGAGATATGCTTACGTCTACATTCAGTAATATAGATTGCGCTCTTTGTGCTATCTCCAATCACACTATTTAAGATTGATGTATAGAACTCCAGTGGATAGTTAGCCTTTAGATAGGCTAATTGATACGCAACTAATCCATACGCTACCGCGTGAGATTTATTAAAGCCATACCCCGCAAACTTCTCTGCTAAATCAAATAGTAAGCTAGCAGTTTCATCACTATAGCCATTGTCTTTACAGCCAAGCACATACTCTTGTCTTAGTCCTGCTAATTCTTCTTCATTCTTTTTTGAGATAGCTTTACGTAAAATATCTGCTTTTACAAGCGAGAACTTCGCCGCAATCTGCGCCATCAACATAACTTGTTCCTGATAGATTGTAACACCATAAGTTTCCTTTAGAATTGGCTCTAATTCTTTGGATGGATATACAACCGATGCAGGGTTCTTTCTACCCTCTAGGTAAGTGTTGATTTGATCTTTAGGACCTGGTCTAAAGAGTGCTAAAGCAGCGATAATATCTTCAAAACAATTCGGCTTCATCTTACGCAATAAATTACGCATGCCATCCGATTCAAACTGGAAGACACCAATCGTATCTGCTTGCGCAAATAAACGATATGTTTTTGCGTCATTTAATGGAATCGATAAAATATGGAAATCTGGATTATGCTTATGAATCATCTGTACAATTTCATCAATCGTCGTTAGATTTTTAAGCCCAAGGAAGTCCATTTTGATGAGACCTCTTTCTTCCAAGTAATTACCAACAAACTGTGTTGTCTTCATTCCTTCAGCCATTTGTATTGTAGGAATCACATCCTCAATTGGCTTACCGGACATGACAATACCAGCCGCATGAATACTCTTATTCTTTGGAAGACCTTCAATCCGTTTCGACATGTTAAAATATTCCATCAATTGTGGACTTGCATTGAGTAGTACACGTAGTTTCTCTTTTTGTTCATATGCTTTCTCTAACGTAATCTTTGGCGTTTGTGGAATTAGACCAACAATCATATCAATCTCACGCTTCGAGATATCCATTGCTTTACCAACATCACGTAAAACAGCACGTGCTGCTAAGGTATCAAATGTAATGATATTGGCAATATGTTGTTCACCATATTTTTGATAAACATAATCAATAATTTCTTGACGATGAATATCTGGAATATCAGTATCGATATCTGGCATGGATACACGTTCGGCGTTTAGGAAACGTTCAAATAACAGATTATATTGTAATGGATCGACCATTGTAATTCCTAGACAATACGCAACCAAAGAACCAGCAGCGCTACCTCTACCTGGTCCAATGTAGATACCCTTTTGTCGTCCATAACGGATAAAGTCATAAACGATTAAGAAATAATCTTCAAAGCCCATTTTGTGAATCACTTGTAATTCATGTTTTAACCGTTCTACATAGGCAGGCTTTAAATCACCATTTAGACGTTTCTTAAGTCCTGCAAGACATAGTTGAGGTAAATATTCTTCTGCTGTAATTCCATCTTTCAATGGATAAACAGGTATCCCAGTCTTTTCTAAATCCCCATCGCAATGGCATTCACTAGCGATTTCATCTGTTCTACGCAAATCATCCGCATCATAAATTTTTTCCATCTCAGGAATTGATAAAAAGTATCTTCCTGTAATTGGTGTTACATTCTTATCCCGCAAGGTTGTACCCTGTTTGATTGCGGATAATACCTTTAAAGTTTCATAGTCCTTTTGTGCTAGATAATAAATCTTATTTAATGCGACCGTCTGAATTCCTTGTGCTTTCGATAGTGCTTTTAATACTGCATTCTTGGAACGCCATAACGATGTTTCTTCATAAGAAATCGCAATATCAAAAGTAGGTAATTCAGATTTCATCAAAGCTAATTTCTGAGTAATACCTGTACGATCTTCGCTGATGAGTTCCGCATCAAAATATCCACCTTCACCATACACAATCAAGAAATTATGTTCACTGTATGTTAAAAATTCTTCTAGTGTTGCATACTCTCTTCCATCACACAACAAAGAAGAAAGCTTCATTAGGTTTGCATACCCTTTGTTATTCTTTGCAAGTAGTAAAAAAGGAACTTTCTGTTCATGGTAGAAAACATCAACTTCTAATCCTACAATAGGATGAATTCCCTCTTTCTTACATTCATGTAGAAAACGCGCTACGCCGTGCATCACATGATGATCGGTCAAAGCGACACTTTGATATCCATATTTTTTCGCTGTTGAAACAAGCTCAGGAATGCGAATTGTGCTATCCAGTAACGTGTAACAACTACGTACGAATAGATGTGTAGTCATGTAACTATTATACCTTAGGGCATAATATTAAGAAATAACTTAAAAGAAAAGTTAATGTTGTCGTTTAAAATATAAAAAGACAGGAATGTGCGATATAATATGTAATGATACATTTTTAAAAGTGAGGTTATTATGAAAGTTGCATTTGTTACAGATAGTGGTACTGGAAAATCAATTCATGAATACGCAGAACAAGGAATTATCAGTCTTCCTTTGCAAATTAGCGTAGACGATAAAACATATCAAGATATGGAAACATTAAATCGTAATGACTGTATTCGTTTGATGAAGGAAGAAAAAGTTCTAACAACTTCACAACCTTCTGCAGGTATTATCGAAGAATGTTTTGAAAGCTTAAAGGATCAGGGTGTTGAATTAATCATCGCTGTCCCTATTTGTAATGGTCTTTCTGGAACGATAAGTACAATGACCGCAATCGCAAATAGTTTAGATATTAAGATTATTTGTATCGATACCTATGTAACTGCGGTAGTGCAAGATTACTTAATTACAAATATTAAGAAGTGGTATGACGAAGGTAAATCTCACCTAGAGATTCAAATTTTAGTCGAAAAGATTATCAACTCTACAAATACTTTACTTATTCCAGAGACACTGGACCAGTTTATTCGTGGCGGTCGTATGACGCCTCTTGCCGCAAAACTAGGACAACTTTTAAAAATTATTCCTGTATTACAAATCAATAAAAAAACTGCAGGTAAAGTTGATACCTTAACAAAAGTACGTACATTCCGCAAAGCACTTAGCATTGCGGTTGATGAAATTGCCAAAGATAACCCTGATGAAAATACACTCATCACAATCGCACATGTCGCAAATATCTCTGAAGCAATGAATCTATATCACACTATGACAGAACGCTTCCCTGAAGCTACTATTCAAGTCATTGAATTACCTAATGCCATTGCAGTACACACAGGTGTTGGTTGTATTGCAATTCAGTATTTTCAAACCTGCTAAGAAACGGAGGTTCCATGACAAAAAAGAAAAAGTCATTTTTGCCTGACTTTGACCATCCGGAAGTTGTTGAACAGCCAGATGAGAAGCAGCGCGAAAAATTACGAAAGAAATATATACGTAAATTACGTTGGCAAAAGATCTTAACAGTATTCATGGTTTTGATTGTTGCGATATATCTTGTTGGTGGTGCTTACGCCTTGCGTTATGCTAGTAAGTTATTAAAAGGTATGCCAACACTAAATGTTGATGATCTTATCAGTACTGAATCCTCAAAAATTTATGACGGTAATGGTACACTTCTTACAGAAATCGGTACCTATTTCCGTGAGAATATTGCCTATGAACAGATGCCTGAATCCTTAATTGACGCATTCTTGTCCGTTGAAGATTCACGTTTCTTTGAACATAACGGATTTGATATTCCTCGTTTTACAAAATCTGTTTTAGAAACAGTATTACGACACAATACGCAAGGTGGTTCCACATTTACGATGCAGCTGGTTAAAAATACCTACTTCTCCATTGAAGATGGTGATAACAGTACTGAACGTTCAGCTACCCTTTCTTATAAGGCACAGCAAATTGTGTTAAGTATGCAACTAGAAAAACAACTTAATAAGAGAGAAATCTTCGAGTTATATGTGAATAAACTAAACTTTGGTGATCGCATACGTGGTGTACAAAAGGCTGCCCTTTATTACTATGGTAAAAATGCGAACCAACTCACTTTGGCTGAGTCAGCATTACTTGCAGGTATTATTAACCTACCAAATACCTATAATCCATATAACTACTTAGACTATGCCACACAACGTCGAAATAACGTTCTAGACCTGATGCAATATCATGGCTACATCACAGGTGAAGAATGCGCTCTAGCAAAATCCATTAAAGTGGAAGATACACTTGTGGGTAAATCCAACTTCAATACTGGGAATACACGATACGCATCTTACTTGGATGTTGTATTAGATGAAGTGCAACGCATGACAGGACTTGACCCATTATCTACTAGTATGTCTATCTATACTGCTTTAGATCCAACAATCCAAACTGAAATTGAAGCGATTCAAAATGGTGAAGTTGTCGACTTTGAAAGTGACCTAGTGCAGCTAGCAATGATTACCCTCAACAACAAGAATGGTGAAATCGTTGGCGTTGGTGGTGGTAGAAACTATGGTGGTGATGGTGGAGCAAGATTGTTAAATCGTGCTCTACAACAATACAAACAGCCAGGTTCAAGTATTAAACCAGTATTGGAGTATGCTCTTGCATTCGAATATTTGGGATACTCCTTGGACGAAGTCTTAATCGATAGACCAATTACTTATCCTGCCGAACAACGTGTACTAGTAAACTACAATGGCAAGTATGAGGGTGATGTTACGATTAAGGACGCAATGGCAAACTCCTTAAATACCCCTGCAATCCAAACGTTAGAGAAAGTTACAGCGAAGATTGGTTCAGATGCTATTGTTGATTACTTAAAGAAGATTGGCTTCTCACAAGTCAAATATAGTAACTATCATTTATCCTATGCAATTGGTGGTAATGACTTTACAGCTTCCGTTGCTGAGATGGCTGCTGCACACGCAATGCTAGTCAATCTAGGTGTTTATAACGAACCACATACTATTCGTCGTATTCAAACAGATGATGGAAATGTATATGAACCACAAAACCAAAATATTCGTGCACTTTCCCCTGGTAGTGCATATCTAGTAGACCAGTTAATGGAAAATAACGTAAACCAAAACAAGTATTACAACCACTTGCAGATATTACAAAGTGGTTATCCAGTTTACGCAAAAACAGGTACATCTGACTGGGGTAATGATGGTTTACAATATGGTATCCCAAGTGGTGCAGCGAAAGATAAGTGGATGGTCGCTAGTACATCTCAATACACCAATGCTGTATGGTATGGATTCGACCAAGCAATCGATGGTGAAATGACATACTTCCCTACTTGGAGAGACTGGAATACACCAGGACAAATTAATCGTCACATGTTAGATATAGAATCCTATATCTCTCCAGATACAATTTGGGGTGTGTCACAACCAAGTGATGTACAGGATATAACTTACCTTTATGGTACATATCCACATGTCGCAAATGATGGAGCTAATTATGGTGGTAAGACAATCACTTCCCAAGTATCTTCTACTGGTTTAAATTACACACCTACACAATACACAAGTTCTTATCGTAACAACAACAGTTACTTAGCAGGACTCAATGCATCTATTTCCAATGGTATTGTTTATATCAACTGGTTAACACAAGATAGTTGTTCAGGTAGTCGTAATATATCCTTAAAGGATAACTACAATAACATCTCTAAATATGGAGCTTGCTTAGCATACAATAGTTTTTTACAGACATCCGCAAACGGAAAGTTCTATGCAGACTTATATCAAAACGATGTCTATATTACATCTGTAACAAGTAAGACAAACATGTATGCAGGTTTGCCTGAGTACTTTAAAGGCAATATCAAAGCCTGTGGATACTTTGTGACAAGTGGTGGTAAGAAGTCCGAAACAATCTGTACGGATGCTGGTTATTACGATCCAGACGCTACTGCCGCAAAGGATGCAAAATAAACAATAAGAATCTATAGCGATATAGGTTCTTTTTTTATAAACAAAAAGCGAATAATAGGAATATATCTATCATTCGCCAATATATACTACTTTCCCTCTGTCATAAGCTGTTTTACAGGGTCTGGTGCAACAATC